>JALEYA010000158.1 GCA_022779945.1 Oscillospiraceae bacterium
ACGATATTACGAATCCGAGTCTTGACAATCCGAATGTTCTGACTTCGGTGATGCCTTCGACAATTCCGCCTTCAACTTCTGCACTTTCCTCGTCTTCGGCGGTGTCGACTACCAACACGCCGACGGTCAGTACGACCGAAAAACAGACTTCGACAACCAAGGAATCCACGACAGCCGAGCCGACAACGGCGGCGCAGAAGGTTAGCAAGGATATTGATATCGTCAGCTGCGGAACCGACCCGAACAACGGAAACTTCATCATTACCTTTGATCCTTCCGGTTGGGACGGCGGCGTAAAGAACAGCACAGGCTTTGTTACGGTGGATATTGACGGAACCTCGTTCCCTGCCAAGGCGACGGTCAGCGGTAAGGCGGATGCCGACGGAAACGCTACGATCAAGATTTACTCAAGCGAGCGTGAGCCTGCCGACGGTTCTGTTATCACCGTCAACATCGGTGACGGTCTTGTTAAATCGAAAAACGGAACGCAGGAAAGCAAGGCATTCAGTTCTTCCGTTGAACACAAGACTCCCTGACGATCAACTGAAAATGAACATGGAAGCGGCTTTTATGCCGCTTTTTCTGTTATTATTCCGCACTTTTGGCATAATAAATCCGAGGGGTGATATGCTTTGGAAAAAACATCCGGGCGTACGGATAAACGCGGAAAATTTCCGTCTCTTTTTGTTCTTGCCGTTCGTTCTGTTATCGAATCGGCTGTCTTTTTCGGTCTTATCTTTATCGTAAAATTTCTTTCATCAAAATACGGTCCCGGTCTGCTGTACTTTGCCGTACCGGCGGCGGTTTTGATTCTGGGCGCTGTTGTGATTCCTCTTCGATTCGGCACGGTTTTGTTCTTTTGGAACTGCGAAAAAGAAGGGAAAAGCTCGGTTGGTGATCTGTTTTCTTTCTTTTCGCCTGTCTTGTTTTTTGCGGCTGTCCGAAACGGCTTGGTTTATCTTTTGTTTTTTCTTTTGTGTCTTCTGACTTTTTTTCTGCCTTGTATTTCAATGTTCGCTCTGATGTGCTATAATATTCTGAATTTATCCTCGCTGTTTTTGTCTGTGTCGTGCTTTGCGGCCTTTCTGGCTCTTTTTCTGATCGGTGCGTCGGCTTTTTTGAAAATAAAAAGGCTGACCTTTCTTTCTCGCTATCTTTTTGTCCTGTCTCCCGAAAGAAGAGGGCTTGACAGCCTTCTGGAAAGTGCGGAAATGCTATACGGGCGGACTTCCTTCGTAACAGCGGCGAAAATGAAGAATTTTTTCAGTCGGCTGTTTTGTGTCTTTGTTTTTCCTGTCGGATTTGTCGTCCGACGCTGTATGCAGAGAAATGCGCACTTGGCTTATGAACTGTTAAAGGAGAGAACGTAACTTTTGAAAAACAGGAAGATAAAAGTGTTAAGAATTGTAATTGCTTTTTTGCTTGCGGCGGACATGATAACGATTTTTGCTTTTTCCGCGCAAAAGGCGGAGCAGTCCGACGGCACAAGCACAGGTGTTATCCGGGTGTTGGTCGAGATGTTTTACCCGGGCTTTGAATCGCTCACGGCGGAAAAACAGCTGTCCGTTGTTCAAGGCTTACAGTTTGTTGTCAGAAAAGCGGCGCACATGACCGAGTTTGCTTCACTGGGTGTGTTGCTTTGTGCTTTTGCTTTTACGTTCGGCGAAAAATTCAAGTGGTTTCTGCTTTCGTATCTGTTCGGCGTTTTCTATGCCGCAACCGATGAGATTCACCAGCTTTTTGTTGAGGGGAGAAGCGGTCAGTTCAGCGATGTTCTGATTGACAGTTTCGGTGTCATGATCGGAATGACGGTCTTTTATTTCGTTGTAAAAATAATATTGGTAATCAAAAGAAAGCGTTCAAAAACGGCTTAGCGGCAGTGTTTTTCAGACACTGTCGTTTTTGTATAGATTCCATACAAAAATTGTCAGAACAGACATGATTTTACACGGTCAAATCCTTTACAATTTTTAATTTTTTTGCTATATTTATAATGTCTGATTTTGTAAATTTTTGTCGGAGGTGCCGCTGTGACCGAACAAGAGTCTTTATTTCTCGATCTGATCGGCGAATACCTGTTTGATAAGCCTGTATCCGGAGCCATAATCGGATCGGAAGCCGAGCTTCTGCGGCTTTCCGTATCGCAGAATATGTTCGGTATCTGTTGGGCGGCTCTTAAACGACGAAACGGATCAAGGGATACGCTTGAGAAAAGCAAAAGGATTGTTGTTGCCGCAGCGGTGTCGCAGACACGAAAGACCGAACGATTTTTGCGTTTTTATAGGGCGCTCTCACAGGCAGGCATTTCGGCAATTTGCGTCAAAGGCCTGACGATACGAACACTTTATCCCGAACCGGATCTCAGACCGTCAAGCGACGAGGATCTTATCATAGACGAAAACGAGAGGCAGCTTTTTTTCGACGTGTGTCAAAAATCAGGCTTTAAAATCAAAAACGAAAATAAAAATCAGATTACGGTTCATGACGAACAAAGCGGTCTGCTTGTTGAAGCGCAAACGGAGTTCTTTCTTCCCTCTGACCGGATCGGTGAGAAAATGAACGGCTTCTTTTCCGAAAGCCGCAAGCAACGTCGGATCGTTGACATTCAGGGCGTTGAAATCAGGACGCTCGGTTTTACGGACAACTTACTCTATCTTATTTGTCACGTCCTCAAGCATTACATAAGAAGCGGATTCGGAATACGGCAGATTTGTGATATCCTTTTGTTTTGCAGGAAGCATAGCAGTGAAATTGATTTTGACCGTGTATTCGGGAAGCTTTGTGAAATATCGGCCGAAGGCTTTGCTGCCGATATTTTTAAGATCGGGCAAGAGTATTTCGGACTCAAAGATTTTGTTGCTGAGCCGTTTGACGGCATAGATGTAGCATTCGAAACACTTTTGGAAGACGTCCTCTCGGCAGGCGTTTTCGGAAAAAGTACCGCCGAAAGAACGCACAGTGCCGCTCTGACCCTTGCTGCGGTCAAAGGCGAAAAAAATGTCGGCAAAAGTGCAGTAAAGAGGGCGTTTGTAAGCTTTGACGAACTCAAGTCGGTTTATCCCGGAATGAAAGACCGGAAGTGGCTTTATCCGTATTATTCCGTTTTGCGGCTGCTGTCGTATTTTAGAGGATCAAATGGCGTAAAATCAACGGGACAGTCGATTCAAATAGCAACAAACAGAATTGAGCAGTTCAAGGCCTATGGATTGATACCGGGCGGAGCAAACCGTGGCTTTGACGATGTTGTGATCGAAGCGGTCAAAAGCAGGCTCGAATGCGGTCAAACCGCCGTTTTGAAAGTAACGGGAAGCAGCATGACGCCGTTTCTTGTTCCGGAAAGAGACAGTGTTGAGCTTGCCGGAATCAAAAACGAGCCGAAAACAGGCGATGTTGTTTTATACAAACGAAAAAACGGGGCGTATGTTTTGCACCGTGTGATAAAAACGGACAAAGACGGGTTTTACTTTACCGGAGACAGTCAGACCTTTGTCGAAGGTCCGATTGAAAAAGATCAGTTGATTGCCGTATGTGATGCTTTTGTCAGAAAGGGAAAAAGAATAGCGGGAAAAGAACCCCGATGGAAAGCGTATGAATTTTTGTGGCGCAAATTCAGAAAATGCAGACCTTCGTTGATGAAGGCTTATGAAAAAATGAAAAAATAAAGCTGTTTTTTAGGGTGTGTGAAAAATGGAAGAAAAAGCAATGAAACAAAATAAAATGAAAAAGAGAGCCAAACCCATACTGATTCTCATTATGATTGCGATCGATGCTTTTGTGGTGAATCTTGCCGGTTTTGCGGCGTTGTTTACCCGGTTTGAGTTTGAATATTTTGTGCTGGTGGCTTCCGGGTTTCTTGACAATTTCAAGTCACTGATGCTGATTTCGACAGCGGCAACGATTCTGATTTTTGCCTTGTTCCGGCTTTACAGCACGGTCTGGGCTTATGCCGGCGTGGGTGAGCTTCTGAGAATCATTACCGCCTGCATTCTTTCGGTTTCGGCCGAGATGATTTATGCTTTCATCTTTCATATCCGTATGCCGAGAAGCTATATGCTGATGAAGCTGCTATTCTTTATTACCGCCGTGTGCGTCATTCGTTTCGCAAACAGAATTACCCGTATGTTCACGTCGACCACGCTTAAAAAGCAAAAGAGAACAATGCTGATAGGAGCCGGCAGGAGCGGCGACGTTGTTGTCAGAGAACTGAAAAACAGCGTCTACTCCGAAAATAAGATCGTCTGTATCATCGATGACGATAAAATGAAGCAAGGCCGGTTCTTAAACGGCATCAAGGTTGTCGGCGGACGGGAAAAAATCGTCGAAAGCTGTGAAAAGTATAACGTTGAGGAAATCATCGTTGCGATGCCCACGGCGACGGCGCTTCAGAAGCGTGAGATCATCAATATCTGTCAGAAGACGAACTGCCAGATCATGACGCTTCCCGGTATTTATCAGCTTGCAAACGGAGAAGTCGATATTCAGAAGATACGAAAGGTTGACGTGGAAGATCTTCTCGGTCGTGACAGCATCAGAATCAATCTTGACGAGATCAGCGGCTACATAAAAAATAAAACCGTTCTGGTTACGGGCGGCGGCGGATCGATCGGTAGTGAGCTTTGCCGGCAGATTTCCAAGTATGAGCCGAAAGAGCTGATTATCTTCGATATTTACGAAAACAATGCCTATCAGATTCAGCAGGAACTCAGGCGCAGCTATCCGGATCTGAATCTCACCGTTCTGATAGGGTCTGTAAGAGATCGGGAAAGGGTAAACGATCTTTTTGCCAAGTACCGCCCGGATTTGGTTTTTCATGCGGCGGCGCATAAGCATGTTCCGCTGATGGAGGACTCTCCGGCGGAAGCCATAAAAAACAATGTATTCGGAACCTTCAATGTGGCGACCGCTGCGTCGGAATACGGCGCGGAAAAGATGGTTCTGATTTCAACCGACAAGGCGGTCAATCCGACCAATGTCATGGGAGCATCGAAACGAATGTGTGAGCTTATCATCGAAATGATGAACGACAATTCGGATACGGAGTTTGTCGCTGTCCGTTTCGGCAACGTCTTAGGCTCAAACGGCAGCGTTATTCCGCTTTTCAAAAAGCAGATTGAACACGGAGGTCCCGTCACGGTTACGCACAAGGATATTATCCGTTATTTCATGACGATTCCCGAAGCGGTTTCCCTTGTTCTTCAGGCAGGCTCTTACGCAAAGGGCGGCGAAATCTTTGTGCTCGACATGGGCGACCCGGTCAGAATTGACGATCTTGCAAGGAACATGATCAAGCTTTCGGGCTTTGAGCCTGACGTGGATATTAAAGTTGAATACACGGGACTCAGACCCGGCGAAAAGCTGTTTGAAGAGCTTCTTCTGAACACCGAGGGAATCGAAAAAACGCCGAATGACCTGATTTTCATCGGTCACCCCTCCAAGGTGTCCAAAGAGGAACTGTTATCTCATCTTGATGTGCTCAAAAATGCCGAAAAAATGACACAGGACGAGCTGAGAAACGAGATACACAGCATCGTCAAAGAGTTCAACGATGAAAACGCACGGGTCACGGCGTAAAGCAGGAGGAGAAAATGAAAATACTTTTTCTTGTCAACCACGAGGTCACGCTCTATTACTTCCGCATGGAACTGTTACAGTCTCTTCTTGATGACGGCAACGAGGTTTTTCTTTCCATGCCGAGGCAGGAGCACGCCGAGGTTTTCGAAAAAATGGGCTGTAAAATCGTCGAAACGCCGATTACGCAGTACGGCATGAATCCGGTCAAGGAGTATAAGCTGATTAAAATCTACAAGCGGATTTTAAAAGAGCTTTCGCCCGACATCGTACTGACTTACACAATCAAACCGGCTCTTTACGGCGGTATCGCTTGTGCGGCGAAAAATGTGCCGTATATTTCAACGATTACGGGTATGGGCGGTGCATTCGAAAAAGGTAAGCTTTTTGAAACTGCAATCGTCCTTCTATACCGATATGCCACAAGGAAGATTTCCTGTTTGTTTTTGCAGAATGAGGAGCATTCGAAGAGATTCGACGAAATGAAGGTTGCTGTAGGAAAGCACATCGTGGTTTCCGGCTCGGGCGTCAATCTCGAAAAGCACCCGTTTGAGCCGTACCCGACCGAAACAGGAACAAAGCTTTTGTTTGTCGGACGAATGATGAAAGACAAGGGAATCTTTGAGCTTTGCGATGCCGTCAGAAAAGCAAGAGAAACCCACCCCGATCTGACGCTTGACATCATCGGCTGGTGCGAAAAAGAGTGTGAGGAGCTGAAAGACAGCTTCACGGACGACGACGGGATTCATTATCTCGGCTGGCAGGAGGACGTGCATTCATTTGTCAAAAACAGCCACGCCGTGATTCTTCCGTCCTATCATGAGGGCATGGCGAACGTTCTTTTAGAGGCGGCTTCCAGCGGCAGACCCGTCTTGGCAAGCGATATTTCCGGCTGCCGTGAAGCGTTTGACGACGGGGTGACGGGAATCGGCTTTCAGCCGAGAGACACCGAAAGTCTGTACGAAGCGATTATGCGCTTTGCAAAAATGACCGCACAGGAAAGAGCCGAAATGGGCAGGCGAGGCCGCGAAAAAATGCAGAATGAATTTGACAGACAAAGGGTCGTCGAAGCCTATAAGGAAAAAATCGCCCTTTACGGAGGTAGAAAATAAATGGAGCTTTACGAAAAAATCGTCAGCGGCGAAGAAAAGATTTCTCTTGTCGGCTTAGGCTATGTCGGTATGCCGATTGCCGTTGCGTTTTCCAAAAAGGTTAAAGTCGTGGGCTTTGACGTGAACAAAGAAAAAATCGAGCTTTACAAAAGCGGCGTTGACCCGACAAAAGAGGTCGGCGACGAAGCAATCAAAAACTGTACGGTTGAATTTACCGCCGACGAAACGAAACTGAAAGAAGCGAAGTTTCATATCGTTGCCGTTCCGACGCCCGTTAATTCCGACCATACACCGGACTTGACACCCGTTGAGGGGGCGAGCGAAATTCTCGGCAGAAACCTGACCAAAGGCAGTGTTGTTGTGTATGAATCAACGGTTTACCCGGGCGTCACCGAGGAAATCTGCGTGCCGATCCTTGAAAGAGAATCCGGCTTAATATGCGGCGAGGACTTCAAAATCGGGTACAGCCCCGAACGAATCAACCCGGGCGACAAGGTGCACCGGCTCGAATCCATCGTAAAAATCGTTTCAGGTATGGACGAAGAAACGCTCGATACGGTGGCGAAGGTGTATGAATTGGTGGTTGAAGCCGGCGTTCACAGAGCCGAAAGCATCAAGGTCGCCGAGGCGGCAAAGGTGATCGAAAACAGCCAGCGGGACATCAATATCGCCTTTATGAATGAGCTTTCGATTATCTTCCATAAGCTCGGAATCGACACAAAGTCCGTCCTTGAGGCGGCGGGAACAAAATGGAACTTTCTCAAGTTTGCCCCCGGTCTTGTCGGCGGTCACTGTATCGGCGTTGACCCGTACTATCTGACGTACAAGGCCGAACAGATCGGTTACCACAGTCAGGTCATTCTTTCGGGCAGACGGATTAATGACGATATGGGCAGTTATGTTGTGCAGTCGCTCGTCAAGCTTCTTGCCAGAAGCGGCAGTACGATCAAAGATGCCAAGGTCGCTGTTTTAGGCTTCACCTTCAAGGAAAACTGTCCCGACACAAGAAATACAAGGGTCATCGACATTGTAAAAGAGCTTTCCGAGTACGGCATCACCCCGGTACTTTGCGACCCCGTTGCGGATAAAGCCGGAGCAAAAAGGGAATACGGACTCCGATTTGCGTCGCTTGACAGCATCAAAGACTGTGACGCCGTAATTCTTGCCGTAGCGCATGATGAATTCAAAAAGCTTTCACTTCCCGATATTTCGGCGCTCTTCAAGGGCGGAAAAGGCATTCTTGCCGATGTCAAAGGCATACTTGATAAAACCGAATTTGAAAACGCAGGCTTTACTTACTGGAGGTTATAAGATATGGGCTACAAGCATCTTGTATTTCCGAAAGATACCGTATTTCTCGTGACGGGCGGTGCGGGTTTTATCGGCTCGAACCTTTGCGAAGCGATTCTCGACATGGGCTATACCGTTCGGTGTCTTGACAATCTTTCAACGGGTAAGCAGAAAAACGTCGATTTGTTTCTTTCGAATCCCCGTTACACCTTTATCATGGGCGATATCACCGACCTTGACACCTGCACGAAAGCGTGCGAGGGCGTGGACTACGTTCTCAATCAGGCGGCATGGGGCAGTGTGCCCAGAAGCATCGAAATGCCGCTTTACTACGAAAAGGTCAACATCGGCGGCACGCTCAACATGATGGAGGCGGCACGGCAGAACAAGGTCAAGCGTTTTGTTTACGCTTCCAGCTCCTCCGTTTACGGTGACGAGCCGAATCTTCCGAAAAAAGAGGGCAGAGAGGGCAATCTCCTGTCTCCCTATGCGCTGACAAAGCACGTTGACGAGCTTTACGGCAAGCAGTATGCGATGCATTATGGGCTCGAAACGGTCGGACTTCGGTACTTCAACGTTTTCGGAAAGCGGCAGGACCCCGACGGGGCGTATGCGGCGGTTATTCCGAAGTTTATCAAGCTTCTTTTAAACGGCGAGCGTCCGATCATCAACGGCGACGGAAAGCAAAGCCGGGATTTCACATTTGTTGAAAACGTCGTCGAAGCGAATCTCAAGGCCTGTCTTGCCGGCAAAGAAGCGAGCGGCGAAGCGTTCAATATTGCCTACGGCGGCAGAGAGTATCTGATTGATATTTACTATCATCTGACCAAGGCGCTCGGAAAGGACGTCGAGCCGATTTTCGGACCGGACAGAGCGGGCGACATCAAGCACAGCAACGCCGACATCTCCAAGGCAAAAGTACTTTTGGGCTATGACCCGGATTACAGCTTTGAGGACGGAATCAAGCTTGCGATTGCGTGGTATAAGGAGAATTTGTAAATGATACTTTCAAGAATTAAAGATACAATTTCAAATCTTTCGGGTAAAGGCGGTACGTTTGATTATTTATATACATCGCTTAAATATAATGTTGCCTCATTTCTAGGCGCTGTTTGGAGTGAAGAACACTATGCAAAATGGTTTTACAAGCTTTATACCGGGAAAAATCTTAACCTTGAAAATCCAAAGTATTTTGATGAAAAGGTTTGGTGGCTGAAGCTGAATAATCGCGACCCGATGCTTACTGTTTGTTCGGATAAGTATGCAGTCAGAAAATATGTCAGAGACTGCGGCTATGAAGATATTCTGATCCCTCAGATTGATGTTTTTGACGATATAAAACAGCTTGATGTATCCAAGTATCACGATGAAGTTGTTATTAAATGCAATCACAATTCTGGAGGACATATTTTTTATGATCCGAAAAATCCGATGAGCGGTTCACAACTCAAAATGGCAAAAAAAAGGCTGAAATATATTTTTGATCACAATGCCTTTGTTCTATCTCATGAATGGAATTATAAAAACATCGAAAGAAAGATTGTTGTCGAAAAAATAATTCGTGACAAGAACGGAAACCTGCCGCTTGATTATAAGTTTATGTGTTTTGACGGAGAGCCTAAGCTGCTATTTCTCGATGTCGGTGTTATGAATGCGGACAGTACCTACAATCATGATTATCCGCGGAATATTTATGATATGCAGTTTAATCTTTTACCTGTTCATGAAACCAGACCGAACTCGGACGTGAAGATAGAAAAGCCCGAAAACTTTGAGCGTATGGTTGAAATTGCCCGAAAGCTTTCCGAACCGTTTCCGTTTTGCCGTGTTGATCTTTACAATGTTGATGGAAAGGTCTATTTTGGCGAAATCACTTTTTATCACGGCGGCGGCTGTAATAAAATTGAACCTGAGGAATGGGATATAAAAATGGGCAGTTGGATTGACATCAATAATCCGAAAATAAAAAAGAAAAGCCAAGATGAAAAATAATTCATCAAATTGTTAGGAGACTGAGCTTATGAGCGAACCCATTAGAATCCTTCAAATTGT
>JALEYA010000179.1 GCA_022779945.1 Oscillospiraceae bacterium
AAACTGATCTGATAAATTCATAGGAGAAAATATGCTGAAAGTACATGACGTGACAAAAAAATACGGTCGGTTCGTTGCCAACGACACCGTAAGCTTTACGGTGAACGACGGAGAAATCGCCGTGTTGTTGGGACCGAACGGAGCCGGAAAGTCAACCATTATCAAGTGTATTGCCGGACTACTTCGTTTCAGCGGAGAGATTACCGTCAACAATCTGAACAACAAGTCGCTCGAAGCAAAACGGCTTTTAGGCTATATACCGGAGATGCCGGCGGTTTACGATATGCTGACCGTTGGAGAGCATATCGAGTTTATTCTGAAAGCGTATAAAATGGACGACGACGGAACGGCGAACCGTCTTCTGGAGCGTTTCGAGCTTTTGGACAAGAAAAACAAGCTTGGAAAAGAGCTTTCAAAGGGGATGCAGCAAAAGCTTTCCATCTGCTGTGCTCTTGTTCATAAGCCGAAAATCGTCATTTTTGATGAGCCGATGGTCGGTCTTGATCCGCACGCGATCAAACAGCTCAAGGATATTTTCTTCGAGCTGAAAAGGGAAGGCGCAAGCATTTTAATCAGTACCCATATGCTTGACAGCGTGGAGGATTTCTGGGACCGGGCCTATATTATGCAGAACGGCAGACTTTGCGCCGAAAAGCGGATGGACGAAAAGGACGGCATGAGCCTTGAGGATCTTTTCTTCGAGATTACGGAAGGCGGGAATTCATAATGAACGCTCTTTTGTTTCTCACGGTCAAAAAAGCCAAAAACCGGATCAAAGAAATGCTTCACCGTCCGTCGGAGCTTATCATTGGCGTTATTTTTATCGCTTTGCTTGTGATGAATCTTCTGACAGCCGGACAGGGCAGCATGGAATATACCCGGCGTGCCATTGACGAGTTTTACGCAATCGTTTTTGCCGTGTATGCGCTTGTTTTCCTTTTAAGTGCCAAGACGGGCTTTGTCAACGGTGCATCGATGTTTTCGATGGCGGATGTCAATTTACTTTTTACCGCGCCTTTTAAACAGAAGAGGCTTTTGTCCTATGGACTGTTGAGTCAGTTCGGACGATCGTTGATGATCGGTGTTTTTCTGGTTTATCAGTATCCGCTTTTACATGATACCTACGGAATTGAATTCTGGCAGCTTCTGGTCTGTCTTGCCGGCTACGGCATCACGGTCTTTCTGTCGCAGATGCTTGCGATGCTGATTTATTCGGTCACCGCCTCGGACGACAAAAAGTGCCGTATCGGTAAGTTTATTTTTTACGGGATTTCCGCGGCGTTTTTCGTATATCTCGGTCTGACTGCGTACAATATGAAAGGCGAGCTTTTGCCGGCTGTTGTTGCGGCTTCGGGTAAGTTCATGATGAACTTCTTCCCGATTGCGGGTTTTGTAAAACTCGGCGTAGTCGGACTGATTTCGGGGAATAGGATGCACTTTGCTATCGGTCTTTTGTGTGTTGCCGTTTTTGTTCTTCTTTACTATATCCTTGTTTCGGTTATCAACGCCGACTACTATGAGGACGTTTTAAAGGCGACGGAAGTTTCGTTTTCCGCCATTACCGCCCGAAAGGAAGGTAAGGTCGCCGAAAATGCTCCGCGGAAAGTCAAAGTCGGAAAAATCGGTTTGCCGGGCGGCGAGGGAGCGTCGGCAATTGCCGCCAAGCACAAGGTCGAAAACCGAAGAAGCCGTGTCTTTCTTCTCGATATGACGAGCGTCATCATGGCGCTTGTAACAATCGGCTTTACGTTTATTATGAAAGAAAGTGTCGGCGGCTTTGCGTTCAGTATCTATATTTCGCTGTTTGTCGTGGCAACGGGACGGTGGGCAAAGGAGCTTTTGCTTCCGTACGTTTATCTGATCCCCGAAAAGCCGTTCAAAAAGCTTCTGTATATGCTTCGTGAGTCAATCGGACCGTTTGTTGCCGAAGCGGTAATCACGTTTGTGCCGTTTATTTTCCTTGTCGGATGCTCTCTTCCCGAGGTTCTGGGCATGATTGCGGCAAAGGTCAGCTTTTCGGTGCTTTTTGTCGGCGTGAACCTGATTTTACAGCGGTTTTTCGGCAACGGCGGCAACAAGGCGCTTGTCATTATGCTGTATTTTCTGCTCGGAATCCTGTTTTCCGTGCCGTCGGCGGCGGTGCTGATCGCTTTGATGCCTTTCGGCTTTGTCAGCTTCTTTGCGGCGGCGGTCGTGAATGCGGTTTTGTCTTTACTGGTTCTTTTTTCAAGCCGGAATGTACTTGAATATGCCGAATATAACAATAAATAAGGAGAAAAGCGATGAAAGGAATAATACTTGCCGGAGGAAGCGGAACAAGGCTTTATCCGATGACGATGGTGACATCAAAACAGCTTTTGCCGGTGTACGACAAGCCGATGATTTACTATCCGCTGTCAACTTTGATGATGGCGGGAATACGGGATATCCTGATTATCTCAACACCCGTGGATTTGCCGAATTTTGAGCGTCTTTTAGGCGACGGAAGTAATTTCGGAATCCATCTGACGTATGCTGTCCAGCCGTCCCCGGACGGACTTGCGCAGGCTTTTATCATCGGAGAGGACTTTATCGGCGGTGAGCCGTGCGCCATGGTTTTAGGCGATAATATCTTTTACGGCAACGGATTTTGCAAGCTTTTGAAAGAGGCGGCAAGTGACGCTGAAAACGGAATGTCAACCATTTTTGGCTACTTTGTCAATGATCCCGAACGCTTCGGTGTGGTGGAGTTTGACGAAAATGAAAACGTCATCTCAATCGAGGAAAAGCCGAAAAATCCGAAATCGAATTACTGTGTGACGGGTCTGTATTTTTACGGAAACACGGTCGCCGAAAAGGCAAAAAAAGTCAAGCCCTCCGCAAGGGGAGAGCTTGAAATTACGGATCTTAACAACCTCTTTTTAAAAGAGGGAAGCTTAAAGGTGAAGCTGCTCGGAAGAGGGTTTGCGTGGCTTGACACCGGTACAGTCGAAAGCCTCAGTCAGGCAAGCGATTTTGTCCGGATCACCGAAAGCCGTCAGTCCGTGATGATTGCCGCCCCCGAAGAGATCGCATACAACAACGGCTGGATCGAGAAGGACGGACTTCTTTTACAGGCACAGCGTTACGGAAAATCTCCCTACGGTGAGCACCTGAAAAAGGTTGCGGACGGAAAATACAAGTATTAAGAACAAATAACCGCCGGTTTTGAAGCCGGCGGCAAATTTTTATCCGAGATGTAAAATCTCCTCGATGGGACCTCTTAAATCCTTATCCTTGAACGGAATCGGCTTGCTCATATCGTTGATATACGGTGTGAGCAGCAATTTTTTCTGCATGGTTTTCATCTGATACTTTGAAAGAACCTCAATAACCTCTTCTTTTGTTTCTCTGTTCTTTCGTTCCGTGATGCCGGAAAGTTCGATTTCAACGCCGTTTTTCGCATTGACGTCCTTGACACAAACGAAAAGCTTTCCGTGCTTGACTTCCTTTTCGAATTTTCTGTCACGGTTGGCGGATTTTACGGTAAGGTTCTTGCAGTCGCTGACGTTTTCAAACACGAAGGTGTAGCTTCTCTTTTGCGGAATTACACTCAGGTCGCCCTCGGCTTTTGCAACCGTAAAGAGAATACTGTCGACGGCTTTTCTTTGCTTCATTTTCGTGACGGCAAAGGCGCCGTTTTCGAAGTTTAATGTTTCGCCGTCGTCCTCATAAAGGTCGAAGGTGTTGTTGCCGCTGAAAATGCGTACCGTCATGTCGTCCGGATTCGAGGAATCATTGTCTTTGTCATTCGAGGAAAGCGGAAGAATGGCACCTTCCTTTGCCAGGACGGGAATGCTTTCGATCCCTCTGTACATGGTGACGGTGCGTCCGCCTTTGTAAATTCTACCGTTATAAATATCCGTCCATACGCCGTCGGGAAGCCAGACCTTCGTTGCGGCAAGGTTGGTCGTCTTGTTCATCGGGCTTGTGACGGGAACAACCAGAAGCTCGCTGCCGAAGAAGTACTCGTTTTTGATTTCGTACGCTGCGTTTTCTTCCGGATAGGTGTAATACATCGGCTCGCAAAGCGCGATGCCGTCCTTGTGGGTGCGGTAGTTCATTGAATAGAGGTACGGGATCATGGCGTGACGCTCCCGAAGGGCATTGACCGCCGCC
>JALEYA010000201.1 GCA_022779945.1 Oscillospiraceae bacterium
AAGCGGCATGAAGATCAAGAAAGCCTTCTGCGGCGGCACCATGGCTGCCACTCCGATCTCCTGCGTTGCCGGTTACTACACCCTTGAAGAAATCGACAAGCAGAATGCCTGCCAGAAAGCCGGCATCATGGGCGACAGAATAACGGCCGGTCTTAACGCGATCATCGACAAGTACAATCTTCCGTTTGTTGCGTTCAACCAGGGCTCTATCTGCCACATGGAAACCGTTGGTACCATGCACTTTGCCATCGACTGGAGCAAGCCGTGGCAGATTCCGGGCGTTCTCAGCGCAACAAGCGAACGCAAGACCGAAATGACCCACATGGGCGCCGCTTACATGGCGGAAGGTCTTGTCACTCTTGCCGGCTCCCGTCTTTACACTTCGGCGGCTTACACCGAAGAAATGATCGACGACGCCCTTACCCGTTTCGACAAGGTATTTGCGAACGTTGCCATCAAGGAAAGCAGCAAATAAAAACCATAAGGGGCAGGTGCTTGCCTGCCCCGATTCTGATTTATATAATGAAAAGGAGTGTTCTTTATGGAACTTCTTGAAGCCAAGAAAATCGTTGTTGAGGCCGGGAAGAGACTTGTTTCCTCCGGACTTATCGCAAGGACATGGGGCAACGTCAGCTGCCGTGTTGACGACAAGCATTTTGTTATCACACCGAGCGGCCGCGCTTACGAGACCCTGACTCCCGACGAGATCGTTCTTGTGAGCATAGACGATCTTTCCTACGAGGGCGACATCAAGCCGTCAAGCGAAAAAGGCATCCACGCCAAATGCTACGAGCTTCGCCCCGAGACAAATTTTGTTATCCACACCCATCAGATGTACGCTTCGATCATCAGCGCACTGGGCTACGACATCAACGGAATCGGCGGGGAAAGCCGTGACATCATCGGCGACAACATTCCCGTATCTTCTTACGGACTTTCGGGCACAGGCAAGCTGAAGAATGCCGTTGTGGAAGCCCTCAAGCGTTCGGACTCCAAGGCGGTTATCATGAAGCATCACGGTGCTGTCTGCCTCGGTGCGGACTACGACGACGCTTTCAAGGTCGCCTCTGAGCTTGAAAAGGTTTGTGAGCGTTACATTCTCGACCGCTACGAAGTACTTGCCCAGACAACCGCCGAAAGCTTCACGGACGTTTGCAACTATATTGCCGATGTCAAGAGAAGAGGCGACGCGCTTTGCAAGCCCCTTGACGCTTACGACAGCACGAGAGAGGGCAACGTGGTTGTACTCAAGAACAAAGACGGCAGCGAAAAGGCGACGATCGCTCTGAAGAAGAGAATGCTGATCTTAGGCGACGAAATGCCCAAGGAAGCCGAGCTTCACTGCGCGATTTATGAAAAGCGTCAGGACGCAGGTGCCATCGTTCATTCCGACGATGAGTCCGTTCTCTCCGCTTCGAAGGTTGTCAAGAAAAAGCTTCGTCCGCTGATCGACGACTTTGCCCAGATCGCCGGCACGACCATCAAAACCGTGGGCTTTGATCCGGACAACGCCAAGAAAACCGGCAAAAAGGTTGCAAAGGCTTTCGGCAAGCACAAGAACGCGGTTCTCTTGAAGGACAACGGTGCGGTCTGCATCGGCACAAGCGAGGACGAGGCGGAAGCCACGGCCATCGTGACGGCGAAGAACTGCAAGACCTTTGTTGCCACAAGAATGTTCAAGGAGCCGAAGTATGTCGGCGCAATCGACTGCTTCCTTGAAAACTTTGTGTACAGAGTCAAGTATTCCAAGCAGAAGAATAAATAATCTACATAAAATCAAAGACAGAGACGGGTACAGGCTCGTCTCTGTTTTACTTTCTTATCACGCAAATTCTCACTTGATTTTTCTTCAATAGTGTGGTAAATTGTTCCTATATTATAAACAGGAGGAAAATAGAAATGAAAAACAAAATGCACATTTTAAAACGAATCATATCTTGCTTAATGATCATTATTATGGCTTTATCGGCTGTATCTCTTAGCAGCCTTGCCGTATCTTACCGATCCGATATCGGTATTACCGATGAAACCTCGGTTAATGCTAACTCACTGTCGAATCATAACATCGTTTTTGTGAAAGGAAATCTATCAATCAAGGATGCTTATAAATCGGTTTTGATGTACTTCGCCGGCTTGGATTATGGTTTTGTCGAATACATGATCTACGATATCGACAAAGACGGAACCACCGAGCTCATTTTATATTACGGAACCTGTGAAGCAGATGCGGAGTTCAAATTTTATACCTATAACAGAAAAGATGCCGTATACATTGGTGAAGTCGGTGCTTCACACAGCTGGCTGTATGGCATCAATAATGCTAACGGAGTTTATCAGCAACGTGGAATTCAAGGCTGGGAAAGTCTTTATGTTATTAAAAAAATAAATAACACTCTGAAAATAATCACAAAATATGATGATATTGTGGTTGATGACTATACCGATATTAAAAACCCGTTACCCTCTTTTGACGTACATAATTGGACAGGAATCGATAAAAAAGCCGTATCAAAACCAACTGTATCTTCCTGTACTCTTTCCTGTGTAAAATACACCTACGACGGAAATGTAAAAAAACCGAAGGTTACCGTCAAGAACAGTTACGGTACAACCCTCAAAAACGGAACCGATTATACCGTCACCTACGCTTCAGGCAGGAAAAACATCGGGCGTTACTCCGTTAAAGTTACGTTCAAAGGCAACTACTCCGGCAGTAAGACGCTTGCTTTCGATATCGTCCCGGCTGCAACAAGAGGAATTGCCGTCGCTCAGACAGCAAATTCAATCAAGGCCGCATGGAAAGCGGTTTCAGGCATAACCGGCTATCAGGTGGCACTTTATAAAGGCTCCAAGCTTATCAAATCCGTGATTACCTCCGGAACCAATTACACCTTTACTTCCCTCGCCTCCGGCACGACCTATAAGGTAATCGTCAAGGCATACAAAACCGTAAACGG
>JALEYA010000260.1 GCA_022779945.1 Oscillospiraceae bacterium
TACCTTTACCATTCCTGCGTATTTATCTTTCGGAAAAGTCATAATACCGTCTCCTTTCGGTATGAAAAGTATGATTTGTTATACCGATTATACTCTGTTCTTTTGATTTGTCAATAGAAAAACAAAAAAAGACGCAGCCGAAGCCGCGCCTGATTTTTTCACTTGTCTGCTTTTTATCAGCCGAATATCCTTGCAATCAGCTGTAAAAATGCCCCGATGAGGCTGAACAGCTCCGACGGAAGTCTGATCTCGGTGATGTCGATTTCGGCGGAGTCGAACGTCTCAAAGTATTCCGCAAGTTTGCCGGATGTTGATTTCACCGGCTGAAGAATCGCAGCAGTCGCAATGTGGAGCGCCAGCTCCCCTGCGATTCTCTTGTAGTCCATCAGACTGACCTTTTCGGTCTTTCCGGTCAAAGCGTCCTTTTGCTTTTCGGCCATTTTTTCAACCGTCTTTGCAAAAACGTTCAGGTTGGCAATTTCCGGGTGCTCACTGATCCGGACAACGATGTAAACGGTTTCCTCTCCCGACGACAGAACGGTTGCCGAATAAGTAGCACTGTCGGCAATTTCCGTTGCCAGCTGTTCGGCTTCTTCATCATCTATTTTGATGAATATGTAATCCGAAACCGAGGACGCCACCTGCTCGGCAGTCATTCTTTTGCCGGTTCTGACAGCGTTGTAAAACCCGTCACTGAGAGTGATCTCGGCATTTTCGTCCGCCCCGACAAAGGCTTTCACGACTTCTCCGATCGCATTGTCAAGCTTTTGACCCGAAGCCGACGGCTCGCCCACCGCAAAACCGCTGATTCCGAACGACATCAGAAGCATCAGCACCGATAAAAGAACAGCTAAAAATCTTTTCATTGTATTTTCCCCTTTCAATATTAAGATTTATTAAATTTTATCAGAATTTCATTAAATTTTCAAGATGAATTTTTCATGAAAATTTCGTGCGGTTTTTAGCCATTTACACAAAAAACGTCGCTTGACAATGTAAAAAAATACATAAAAAAATTCGCCTTAATGCGACGAAAACTGAGCAAACTACTAAAGATTTATTTTTGAAGATAAATAACTTGAATTTTCATCTTAATATGAATATCATATTCGGATTCACTGTCCGAAAAGCTTTTTCCGAATACGGTGATTTCGCCCGATGACGCCGCAATCAGATTCAGAATGCACCCGAGCGTTGTGGATTTTCCGGCTCCGTTGCGGCCGATAAAGCCCGTGATCTTCCCCTCTTCAAGGGAAAACGAAACGTCGGAAAGCGAAAACCCGGGATAGGTTTTATTCAGCTTCCTGACCTCGAGAATGCTCATTGTTCTTCCTCTCCTTTTTCGCCGCCGAAAATTTTCTCGGCAAGCGACAGAATCGAGTCCTTCGGCGGAATGGCGATTCCCTGTTTTTTGTCGCCTAAAATCAGCAAGGTGTCCCCCGGCTTGATGTCAAACATATCTCTCGCCTCTTTCGGGATCACGATCTGTCCCTTTTCGCCCACTTTTACCATTCCTGCATATTTACCTTTCGGAAAAGTCATGTTATCGTCTCCTTAAAGTATGAAAAGTATGATTTGTATAACTAATTATACTCTTTTCGACAAGATTGTCAATATCGGAAACAAAAAACGCAGCCGAAGCCGCGTCTTTCTTTCTATTCTCTGCTTGAATTATCTGTATGTCTTTACTGCCATCTGT
>JALEYA010000226.1 GCA_022779945.1 Oscillospiraceae bacterium
GAGCGGGCGGACGTTATTTCGGTTTCCACGTTTATCTATTCGCTTGCGCCGAGCATTACGGGACTTTTTGTTCCGATCATCGCCGGCTTTACGGGCGGACTGGAACACATCACGGCTTACCGGATCATTATGCCGGCCTTCGGAATCTTCGGTGTCTTTCTTGGCTTTTTGTCTTACACGGGAACCAAAGAAAGAATCATCGTTTCAAAAGACTATACGCCGAAAGTGCCGTTTATCAAGGGTATCATGTCCGGCGCCAAGAATAAGTACACCTGGTCAAGAACGATTTCCTCGTGGTTCGTGTTCTTCCAGATGGGTATCGGCAACGTCACGACCTGGTATTTTTATTACGGAATCAAGGATATGCTGAATCTGACAACGGAAAAGCAGGGCGTGCTCAACGGAACGCTGACCACGATTCTCGGTATGGCGGCGACTCCTGCGATGTTCTTAGCGCCGATCATCATCCGCAAGATCGGAAAGAAAAACCTTGTCATTTTCTATACCGTCTGCAACATTGTCAGCATGATCGGTATGCTTCTTTGTATCCGCAATATCTGGGCATTGTTCGTGTTTACCTGGCTTCGCGGCTTTTTCATGACCTTCCCGCTCATTAGCGACGGCGCCATCAATGCGGATATCCTCGATTATCAGCAGTATAAGACGGGCGAACGCCTTGAGGGTCTTTTGGGTCAGGTGGTAAGCTTTATCGGAACGTTTGTTACGATGGGCATTACCTATTGTATCCAGAATCTGGTTATTACGAAGCATTTCGGTCTTACGAACAACTACGACGACCTTTATAACGCCGCTTACCGGGAGCCGATGGCGAAAGCCATGATCGTGATCACGATTGTCGGCTATGTTCTTTCGTTGATTCCGCTTCTGACGATGTATGACCTGACCGAAGAGGATCATGAGGCGCATATTGCGGTGCTGAAAATCAGAGCCGCCCTTGAGGACTACGCAACGGATAACCTTTCCGAAGGTCAGCTTGAAAGTGCGCAGGAGATTTATGCCAATGCGGTCGCACTGTATGCCGACTGTCTCGGTAAGGTGGAAACGGCTTCGGGCAAGGAAAAGAGAAAGCTGAAGCGGCTGCTTAAGGCGCAGAAGCTTATTATTGACGAAAAAGACCGCTTCAATCAGCCGGATATGATGAAGAAAACCGAAAAGGCAAGAGAGCTTCTTTCCCATACGATCGAGGAGCTTTACGGTATGAGCGAGCCGACGATGGACAAATATAATGCGGCTAACGCAATGCCCGAGGACACCAAGGAAAACATCAAAGCCAAGACCGCCGCACTGAAAGCGGCTTCCAAGGAGCTTGATGCATTCCATAAGAAGGCTTATGACTATATTCAGGCAAGAAAGCTCATGAAGCAGTATGAGTATTACGAAAACTGGTCGAGCTTGTTTGAGACGCAGAAGGCGTAAAACGATCATTTTATTTTGCATATAAGACAAATAACAGCACTGAAATAACAGCGCTGTTATTTTTTTGACAAAATAGCTTTATTTTCGACATGGGAATTCTGTATTGAAAAAACTGATGTAAAATACTTTTCAGGTAATGTGAAAAAAATTCACCTTACCTGAAATAAGATTATAAATTCAGGAGAAAGAAATGACGAAACTTGAAAAGATAAAATCCGATGAAGCAAGCGGCGGTTTTGTTGTATTGCTGTTATTTGTGGTATTCATGTTGGAATATAAATACTATTATCAGGATTATGGCGATATTGAATTTAAAGTGATTTCAGCGAACGAATGGATCGAAAACTGGAACAATGAGAAAACCGCAGAAATTCAATCCCAACCCCAGCAATAACTCAACACCCGGACTGCTTTCAGTTCGGGTGTTTTACTCCCTCCTGACAAGCAACGACTTGTCAACCCTGCTTGCGTCGAAGCATTAGTGCCCTGCAACGGTTACATACTCAATAACGTTTTCCTTCCGGTTTGGCTGATCTTTGTTGTTAAAAAGATATCCTGATCATAGAATCCAAGATATAAATCTTGTGAAGCGTTGACATTTTTTTCGACTGATGTATAATATTATTAAACGATATTACCAAAAGGAGAGAAATACCATGAACTTTAACGACGTACTTTCCGAAAAAAGAAAAGCTGTGCCGACCCCGACGAATATTGTCGATCCGAGTGGCAGAGCGTATTTCGGAACCTTTGACAAGGAATTTCAGAGAATGGATTTTTTGAGTGTTGACCGTCCGTCTGCGCTTCCGAACGCTTTTAACAAGCTTCGTCTTACCCTCTGGGAAGCGATCGAGCTTCATTTCAAGGACATCATCGTTCTTACGGCGGTTTGCGACATGGGTATTTTCGG
>JALEYA010000229.1 GCA_022779945.1 Oscillospiraceae bacterium
TGATGCACAGCTTACTTGCAAATTTTCCGCCATATCGCACAAAACCTGCTTGAAATCCGTCAGGATTCCTGCGCAGTTTTTGCACAATCTGACGAAAAATTTGGCGGCGTAATCTGCACATCAGATTTAATCAGAGGTTCCCTAAGGCAACCACGAAAAAGCCCGGTACAGATTTTGTACCGGGTCAATGTGTTTGTTTTCTGTTAGCCGATTCTGCGTCCGTTTTTGATTTCTAACCTTTTTCCGCCGAACATCGGAATGGTGACATAGCCGTGACAGCGGTCGCCTTCAAAGGTGAACGCCCCGTCAAAAACCTTCCCCGGGAAAAGAGAGATTTCCGCTTTTCCGGCGAGGGTGTCCGTACCAACCTCTTTGATTTCACGGTAGGTGATTTTCACGTCCTTGTATTTGTCGGGGAGACTGACCCTGATGTCATAGCTTCCGTTGTTGTCGATGATTTCGGCAACGCCCGTGGCCTTGATAAACATATTGTTGATGCTGATTTCCCATTTACCGATACCGATCATAATTGCATCCTTTCCGCCGTTATCCGGCAATCAGTTGTTGAAAGATTCTTTCGGTTGAGCGTCCGTCACAGGCGGACATGAATTTGTTTTTGAAGTTTTCGACTGCGGCTTTGTCAAAGTCCTTTTCGGCGTTTCTGATACATTCGATCAGCTCATCGGTGTTTTTGGCAATCTTTCCCGGAACGAAGCTTCGGTAGTCATAATAGAAGCCACGCTCTTTTTCGTACTCGTCAAGGTCGTAGGCATAGAAGATCATCGGTCTTGACAGAAGCGCATATTCGAATATCAGCGACGAATAGTCGGTTATCACAACGTCGGCACAGCAAAGCGCCGTTTCGGTCGATACCGTGTCGGAGATGTTGAGGATTTTTCCGTCAATTGCTTTCTTTTCCTCTTCGCTGAAGGTCAGCACGCTCGACGCAAAGGGGTGAAGTTTAATCAGAAAGACCGTATTGTCGTCAAGGGAAGCGGCAAGTTTTTGAAAGTCGATCGCCTTGTCGTTATAGGACGAGCGCATATTGTTGCCCCGGAAGGTCGGCGCCCAGAGGACGAGCCGTTTGCCGGAAAGCCCGGGATAGGCTTTCAGAAGAATCTCTTTTTGACCGTTTACGAAGCCTTCGTCAAAGTAAACGTCGGTTCGCGGAACGCCGAGAACTTTGATCACGCCGTCGTCCGCATGGAACGCTTCGGTGTATTGAGGCACGATGTATTCGCCCGACGCGATGATGTCCGTGTAGCTTTTGTGAACCTTATAGCGGTCAAAAAGCTTGCTTTCAAGGCCCCATTTGGAATCCCTTGTCGAATAGCTGAACTTTTTGAAAGCACCGCAGCCGTGCCACAGCTGAACAAGTCTTGCGCCCTTTCTCGGTTTATGCGAAAAGGCGGGAAGATAGTACTCATATAAAAAAGTCGTTTTGGCTTTTGCGTAATACCGCTGAAATTCGGCACCGTACTTCATTTTTTCGTACTGCCGTCTGAAATAGCCGGCGTTTTTGGTTCTGCGGTCATATAGACAGACGCATTTGTATCCGTTTTCCTTTGCTTTTTCATAAAGCAGCCGGTATTCCTTGGGCATCGTTTTGTCACAGCTTGCAACAAAGACAACAAGCTTTTTATCGACAGGGGCAAGGGCGTGGAAAAAGAACACGAGCCGCCACACGACAAAAAACAAAAAGTCGTTATAGAACTTGTTGATGAACTTAACAAGCTTTGATTTCATATTTTGCACCGCCTTAATAAAAAAACGAAAAAGGGACTGTTGCATTCGGAATGCGACAGCCCCAATGTGTCAATTCAAATATCAGACTGCACGGGTAACCTTACCGGAACGCAAGCAGCGGGTGCAGGCGTAAACTCTCTTCGGTGAGCCGTTTACAATTGCCTTAACGCGCTTAACGTTGGGCTTCCATGTTCTGTTGGAACGTCTGTGCGAGTGAGAAACTTTAATGCCGAAAGTCACTTCTTTACCGCAGAAATCACATTTTGCCATGCTTCAGCACCTCCTTAAACATTTTATACAACATAAGCATTGATTATTTTAACAGAACCGACAAGAAAAAGCAAGCCTTTTTTGAAAATCTTTTCAATTACGGTCAGATTTTTATTTATGTGTGAAATAAGAAGTATTTTCGGTGAGCAATTATTCGCCGATTCCGGCACTTTTTGGCAGTTTATATGAAGCAAATGTAAATTATTGAAAATGCGGTTGATTTGAATCCGGGCGAATCGTATAATAAAAGACAAGGAGGAATGAATATGTTGAAAAATTGTAAAAGACTTGTTTCTGTTTTGTTATGCGTGATTCTTGCGCTGTCGGTCTTTTCGGTGTGTTCGTTTGCCGCCGGCGGATTGAAGTACAGCGTCGATGAATTCGGCAATGCAAGACTCGATTCCTGCAGCAAGAGCTGTGACGGTGTTGTCAAGGTTCCGTCAACGGTCAGAATCGATGGGAAAACCTATAACGTCAAAACGATCGGTGACGAGGCCTTTCTCGGCTGCGAGAACATCACGGAAATCCGGATTGCCGAGGGTGTCACCTCAATCGGTAACAGAGCGTTTAAAAACTGTACGTCCCTGACCCGGATCGATGTCCCGTCAACGCTTATCAGCTGTCAGTATGACGCTTTTGACGGCTGCGGAAAGATCAGAGTCAATTGCTATAAGTCGAACTATCAGTTCTTTACCGTTTACGGCTTTGCGGATAATCTTGAAATCAACGTTGTTGACGGCGATCTTGATGAGGAGACGACCAAGACGGCCAACAGCATTGTTGATCTGATTAAAGCATTTTTTGCCAAAATTCTTGCTTTCTTCCGCAATCTCGGAAAGAAGTAAGCGGAACACGATCCCGATACGACGCGGCTTTGCATTTTGCAGGCTGCGTTTTTTTTGGATAGCTTTCAAAAAGCGTCGGGAAATATGCGTTTTGTTCTATCTTTTTCGTTCACTGTCCGATTATGTGTCAACAAAATGCGCAAAAACAGTTGATTTTTTCGGGGGAATCCTATATAATAGTAAATATAACGAACATTTGTACGAAGTGGAGGATATCTCATGGCAGATAAAAAATCGGCGCTGGATACTGCGTTGGCTCAAATCGAAAAGCAATACGGAAAAGGCGCCGTTATGCGTTTAGGTCAGAATACCGAAATGAATGTGGAAGCGATCCATACCGGCTCGGTCGCTCTTGATATCGCAACGGGAGTCGGCGGACTTCCGAAGGGAAGAATCGTTGAAATTTACGGACCGGAATCCTCGGGCAAAACCACCTTGGCTCTTTGCTGTGTTGCCCAGGCGCAAAAGAACGGCGGAGAAGCCGCTTTCATCGACGCGGAGCACGCACTCGACCCCGTATATGCCAAGGCTCTGGGTGTTGACGTGGATTCGCTTCTGGTTTCGCAGCCGGACAACGGCGAAGATGCCCTTTCGATCACCGAGGCGCTTGCCCGCTCGGGTGCGCTCGATATTATCGTTGTTGACTCGGTCGCCGCATTGGTTCCGAGAGCCGAAATCGAAGGCGAAATGGGCGACAGCCATGTCGGACTTCACGCAAGACTGATGTCGCAGGCATTACGGAAGCTTACCGGTGTTGTCGCCAAGAGTGATACGCTTGTCATTTTCATCAATCAGCTTCGTGAAAAGGTCGGCGTTGTTTACGGCAATCCCGAGGTCACGACGGGCGGACGTGCGCTCAAGTTTTATTCTTCGGTTCGTATCGACGTCCGAAAGGCCGACATCATCAAGGGCGCCGGCAATGAAATCATCGGTTCACGGACAAAGGCCAAGGTCGTCAAAAACAAGGTGGCGCCGCCGTTCAAGGAAGCGTTATTTGATATCATGTACGGCACAGGCATTTCTCACGAGGGTGAGCTTGTAGACCTCGGCGTGGACTACGGCATCATCAACAAAAGCGGCGCCTGGTTCTCCTACGGTGAGGAGCGTCTCGGTCAGGGTCGTGAAAACGTCAAGACCCTTCTTTCTTCCAATCCCGCTCTTGCGGCAGAGATCGAAGCGAAGATTTTTGAAGCGGTCAAGAACGGCGTAACCGTTGAGCCGAAGAAAAAAGCCTCCAAAGCCGCCGGAAAAGGTGCTAAAGCGAAGCTTGATATAGCGGTAGACGAAGACGATGAAGATTAATTTTAAGCCCGGAAAAGGAAACAAGATGCACATTTATATCGACGGCGAATACCGATTGACCGCCGACTGTGATTTTGTTTTTACCTGCGGCTTTGACAATAACAGTGAAATTTCCGACGAGGAGTTGGCCTTTCTTACCGATGAGGTCAACTCCCGCCGTGCTTTTCTGAAAGCGTGCGATCTGCTTGCGCTCCGGGATCATTCCAGCCGTGAGCTTTTGACGAAGCTGCGGCAGAAAGGCTACGGTGAGGGTGCCGAACAGGCGGTCGAAAAGCTGATGGAAGAAGGGTATGTTGACGACGAACGCTTCGCCCGTGCTTATGCCGCCGAGCTTGTCAGAGTCAAGCATTTCGGAAGGCGCAGGATCGTCACGGAACTGTTAAAAAAAGGCATTGACCCGTCTTTGGCAAGAGATATCGCCGACGAGACCGAAGTGGACGAGGACGAAATTCTTGTTGCCTTAAAGCGCAAATACGGACGCTGTCTTGACACCGAAAAGGGTGTCCGCCGCGCTGTCAACGGTCTTGCCGCCATGGGGTACGGTTATTCGGAAATTAAACAGGCAATTGAAACCATAAAGGAAGAGGCAGAAACCGACTATGAATAAACAGAAAATTTCATTAATCTCATTAGGCTGTCCGAAAAATCAGGTGGACGCGGAGCTGATGCTCGCAAAGCTTGTCGAAGCCGGCTATGAAATCACAGGCGAAGCGGAAAACGCCGACCTTATTATCGTGAACACCTGCGGCTTTATCGACAGCGCAAAAGCGGAGGCGATCGAAGCCATACTTTCGGCGTGTGAGCTGAAAAAAGAGGGCAGGGTGCAGGCGGTTCTGGTGACAGGCTGCCTTGCCGAACGGTATAAAGAACAGATCCTTGACGAAATTCCCGAGGTGGACGGTGTTGTCGGAATCGGTGCGAATGCCGATATCGTCAGTGTCTGCGGCAGTATTTTAAGCAAGACTTCGGTCTGTTCCTTCCCCGACAAGGCTTGTCTGCCGCTTGACGGTGACCGGGTGATCACGACTCCGAAGCATTTCGCCTACCTGAAAATCGCCGACGGCTGTTCGAACTGCTGTACCTATTGTGCGATTCCCGCTATCCGCGGAAAGTTCAGAAGCCGCACGGTTGAAAGCATTGTTGACGAGGCGGTTTCTCTTGCCGGAAAAGGGGTAAAAGAGGTCGTACTGATTGCGCAGGATGTCACGAAGTACGGAATCGACCTTTATGGGAAACTGATGCTTTCCGAGCTGTTAAAAGAGCTTTGCAAGGTGAACGGCATCGAGTGGATCCGGCTTCTTTACTGCTATCCGGACGCGCTGACCGACGAGCTTCTGGATACGATTGCCAAGGAAGACAAAATCTGCAACTATATCGACCTTCCGCTTCAGCACGCCGACAGCCGGATTCTCAAAAA
>JALEYA010000013.1 GCA_022779945.1 Oscillospiraceae bacterium
TAAGCTGCCCGACGCCCTTGAAGAAGAGATTGAGGCGATCATTCTTGACGAGGTGGACACACCTCCCGTAATGCTCGGCGGCAACGTCGGTCGGGTCAGTGTGTGTGAAAACACCGTAAAAGATTATATTGAACATCTGAAATCAACTGTTGATGTTCGCTTTGAAAATATGAAAATTGCGCTTGACTGCGCTAACGGCTCCGCTTCGGTTAGCGCGAAAGAGCTGTTTACTTCGCTCGGTGCGGAATGTCACATCATATGTGCCGAGCCGAACGGAATCAACATTAACGATAACTGCGGTTCAACGCATATTGAAAATCTTCAGAAATACGTGGTTGAAAACGGACTTGATGCGGGCTTTGCTTTTGACGGTGCCGCCGACCGGATGCTTGCCGTTGACGAAAACGGCGAAGTGGTCGACGGCGATAAAATTATTGCGATCTGTTCGGAGCATATGAAAGCGGAAGGAAAACTGAAAAACGATACCGCCGTGGTGACGGTTATGACCAACATGGGCTTTTCAAAATTCTGCGAGAAAAACGGAATTAAGACTGCTGTAACGAAGGTTGGTGACCGTTACGTTTTGGAAAATATGCTGGAAAACGGGTACAGTATCGGCGGCGAACAGTCGGGACACGTTATCTTCCTTGATTATGCGACGACCGGCGACGGTCAATTGACGGCTTTGCAGGTTCTTCGTGTGATGAAAAAAACGGGAAAGAAACTGTCTGAGCTTGCCTCCTGCATGACTGTTTATCCGCAGACGATGATAAACGTACGGGTATCCAATATGGGAAAAGCCCGTTTCAAGGACGATGAAGAAGTGAAAAACGCCGTTAAGCAGGCGGAGCTTCAGCTCGGAAGCAGCGGAAGAGTGCTGGTTCGTGTTTCCGGTACCGAGCCGCTTGTAAGAGTCATGCTTGAGGGTGAAGATGAACAGCAGATTCAGACTCTTGCAAGAGAAATTGCCGACGTAATTAAAGTAAGACTTATATAAAGGAATTAAAATCATGAGAAACACCATCGACTGGAAGGATTATCAGCTGATTGACTGCTCAGACGGAGAAAGACTGGAAAGATGGGGCGACTTTGTATTGGTTCGCCCCGATCCCCAGGTGATCTGGAAAACACCGAAAACCGATCCGCTCTGGTTCAACGCAAACGGGTACTATCATCGTTCAAAATCGGGCGGCGGTTCCTGGGAGATCCGAGGGAAAATGCCGCCTTATTGGAGCATCGGCTATAAGGATCTTACCTTCAATATCAAGACAATGGGCTTTAAGCATACCGGACTTTTCCCGGAACAGGCGGTCAATTGGGATATGATGCGAAAGGTGATATCCGAAGCGAACCGTCCTGTAAAAGTGCTCAATCTGTTCGCCTATACCGGCGGTGCGACGGTTGCCTGTCTGAAAGCCGGTGCAAGCGTCGTTCATGTGGACGCTTCAAAGGGTATGGTCGCCTGGGCAAAGGAGAATGCCGTTTCTTCCGGTGTTGCCGACAAGCCCGTTCGATGGATTGTCGATGACTGTATCAAGTTTGTTCAGCGGGAAATAAGACGCGGCAACAGATATGATATTATCATAATGGATCCTCCGTCTTACGGCAGAGGTCCCGGCGGTGAGGTCTGGAAGCTTGAAGATGAGGTATATGAATTTGTGCGCCTTTGTGCACAGCTTCTTGACGACGATTCTTTAATGATGCTGATCAATTCCTATACAACGGGACTTTCTCCGTCGGTGATGGAATATATTTTAGGTGCGGTCGTAAAGCCGAGACTCGGCGGAAGTGTCTTTTCCTCGGAAATCGGACTTCCCGTCTTGAAAAACAACATGGTTTTGCCGTGCGGTGCAAGTGCGGTCTGGTACAACGCTTCGGTAAAGCTTTAAATTACGAAAGGAAAATACCTTAACGGTATTTCTGACACAGATGGATAATTATATTGAATTGAAGGACGTCTCATTTGCTTACGACAGTCCCGAAAACGGTGAACCGTCCGCTGTTATCAAACGGCTGAATCTCACCATAAAAAAGGGTGATTTTGTCGCTGTGCTCGGTCATAACGGCTGCGGTAAATCCACGCTTGCCAAGCTTTGCAACGCAATTGAAGTTCCGCAAAGCGGCAAGGTTTATGTTGACGGAATCGATACCTCGGACGAGGACAGGCTTTTCGACATCCGCCAAAAGGTCGGTATGGTATTTCAGAATCCCGACAATCAGATTGTTGCGACGATCGTTGAGGATGATGTCGCCTTCGGGCCGGAAAATCTCGGCGTAGAGCCGGCTGAAATCCGAAAAAGGGTTGACGAAGCCTTAAAGCGTGTGAGTATGTACGACTTCCGTTTCTCTGAGCCGCATAAGCTTTCGGGAGGACAGAAGCAGCGGGTCGCGATTGCCGGAATCATCGCTATGCAGCCGGAGTGTATCATTCTTGATGAGCCGACGGCGATGCTTGACCCGAAGGGCAGGCAGGAGGTCATGGACACGGTGAAAATGCTCAACCGTGACTACGGAATAACCGTTGTGTTTATCACGCATTATATGGACGAAGCCGTAAAAGCCAACCGTGTGATCGTCATGGACGACGGAAATATCATTCTTGACGGAACACCGAAACAGGTTTTCGGCCATCACGATATTCTCAAAAGAGTCGGACTTGATATTCCTGAGGCGTCACAGCTGGCATCATTGCTTCGGAAAGACGGCTTGAAAATCAAAAAAGATATACTTGATGTGGACGAGCTTTATGAAGAAATCGTCGGCATTCTGGAGGACAAAAGTTGAGCGTAACCGTACTTGAAACCAAGGATTTGACATACATCTATTCCAAGGGCACCAACTATGAAATGGCTGCCATCAATAATATCAATTTAGCGATTGAAAAAGGTGAGCTTGTCGGCATTATCGGTCACACAGGCTCGGGCAAAAGCACCCTGATTCAGCATTTCAACGGGATTTTAAAAGCGACGTCCGGCACGGTTCTGCTTGACGGAGCCGATATCTGGCAGGATAAATCGAAAATCCGGAATGTCCGTTTCAAGGTCGGCGTGTGCTTTCAGTATCCCGAATATCAGCTTTTTGAAGAAACCGTGTATAAGGATATTGCTTTCGGACCGAAGAATATGGGGCTTGACGAAAAGGAAATCGACCGGAAAGTCAGACAGGTTTGTGAATTTGTCGGTCTTGACGAAAGCTATTTTGAAAAGTCGCCCTTTGATCTTTCGGGCGGCGAAAAACGCCGTGTTGCGATTGCCGGTATCATGGCGATGGAGCCGGAGGTGCTGGTTCTTGACGAGCCGTGCGCCGGTCTTGATCCGAAGGGCAGAAACGTGATCCTTGACTTGATATGCGAATACCGCAAAAAGACCAACAGCACCGTTCTGGTTGTCTCTCACAGCATGGAGGACATATCGAAAATTGCAACGAAAATTCTTGTGATGAACGACTCAAAGCTTGCGTTTTACGATACAGTCGAAAACGTTTTTGCCAAAAGTGATGAGCTGATCGAAATGGGACTGAATATTCCGGAAATCACCAAGCTGTTTTTAAAGCTGAAAAAATCCGGCTATGACGTAAGAACGGATATCTACACACTTGAACAGGCCGAAAAAGAGCTTCTCGCTCTTGTTGAGAGGGGGAAGAAAAATGCTCAGTGATATCACGATCGGACAGTATTACAAAGCCGATTCGTTTGTTCATCGGCTTGACGCACGGACGAAAATCATTCTGACGGCGCTTTTCCTTGTGATCATATTCATGTGCAAGAATTTTCTGTCTCTTGCGCTGATGTTTGTACTTCTTGTTACCAGTGTTCTTGCCTGCAAGGTGCCGATGAAAATGTTCCTAAAAAGCGTGAAGCCGATCATTCCAATCGTTATTTTCACCGCGGTTATCAATGTGATTTACGCGACGGGCGGAACGGAACTCGTCTCTTTTTGGAAAATATCAATCACCACAAAAGGACTTGCCACAGCTTTCTTTATGGCGATACGGATCATCTGCCTGATTATCAGCAGTTCGATTCTTACCTATACAACTGTTCCGACGGCACTGACCGACGGAATCGAAAAGCTGTTTTCGCCTTTAAAAGTGCTGCATGTTGATGTGCATACACTTGCTATGATGATGACGCTTGCCTTGCGCTTTATTCCGACGCTGATTGAAGAAATCAACCGCATCACAAACGCGCAGAAGGCGAGAGGCGCCGACTTTGAAAGCGGAAAGCTTTTTGAACGGGTAAAGGCGATGATCCCGATCCTGATTCCGCTTTTTGTTTCTGCCTTTAACCGTGCGTATGAGCTGGCGTTTGCCATGAGCTGCCGCTGTTACCGCGGCGGAGAGGGCAGAACAAGAATGAAACAGCCGAAGATGAAGGCGGCGGATTATCTGATCCTTTTGTTCTTTGTGCTGATTATTGTCGGTGTTATATTGTTAAATCACTTTTTCGGAAAGATTGTATAAGAATGGATAATAATTCAAGAAATCTGCTGTTGACCTTGCGCTATGACGGCTTGTCCTTTCATGGCTGGCAATATCAGCCGAATTGCCGTACGGTTGAGGACGAACTGAAAAAAGCAATAAAAAGAATCCTCGGCGAGGAGGCGAAACTGCAGTCGTGCAGCCGGACCGATGCCGGTGTTCATGCCAATATGTTTTGCTGTAATTTCAGAACAGACAATCAAAGACCGACCGATAAAATCATACTCGGTCTGAATGCGGTTTTGCCCGATGATATTGCCGTTTACGGCTGCGAAGAAAAGGAAGCCGGCTTTCATGCAAGGTATGACTGCAGGGGAAAAGAATATATTTATAAAATATGGAACGCAAAACAAAGAAATCCGTTTTTTAACGGATATGCTTTACATTTTTCACGGGAATTGAACGAAAAAAGGCTTGATGAAATCGCGAAGGGCTTTGTCGGTACCTACGACTTTTCTTCTTTTTGTGCAAGCGGATGTGCCGTGAAAAGTATGACAAGAACGATTTTTGACTGTTCTGTCCGCCGGGAGGGCGACATGATAAACTTCTCCGTGCACGGAGACGGTTTTTTATATAATATGGTTCGTATTATGGTCGGAACGCTTCTTGATATCTCCGACAAAAAAATCAATGAACCCGTAATAAGGATAATTGAAGCGAAAGACCGCAACCGTGCGGGTGTGACTGCGCCTGCGTGCGGATTATATCTCAATCAGGTGTTTTACGAATAAGAGGTGATAACGATGACCGATGAAAACGATATCAACAGAAACGAGACAGCCGGAAAAAAGGAAAAAAACAACAATGCAAGGATAAGCGTTGTTATCCTTTTGATCGTTGTTGCCGTAATTGTGGTGGCTACATTTATTATTGCCAATTCCGATGCTTATTTGTCATCTTCCGAACCGACAACGCAGATGAATGTTGTGGAAAAGGAAGACGGCGACAATATAAACGATGACGGCGGCTTAGTGACTTCGGTCAAGGGCTTTCCGGTTTCGTTCGGAAACAGTGTTATTGAAAGTGCGGTCAGCGCCAACACCTGTGTCTTTGTTCTGACTCACGAGTCCGTCACCTGTCTTTCCAACACCGGAAAAATCACGTTTACCCATTCGATTTCGTTTTCTGACCCGGCGATCAAAAGCTCGTCGGATTATGCAATTGTATATGACCGCCAGGGAAGCAACTTTCTTGTGTTCAACACAAAAGGTCTGTATTTCGAGGGCAGCAGCGATGAGGACGGAAAAATCCTTACCGCCGATGTCTCCAATGACGGAATGGCAATCATCGCGTCAAGACGTACCGGCAGTGCAAGCGCTTTAACCGTTTATAAAAAAGAGGAAGGCAGTATTTTTGCATGGTCCTGCGCCAAAGAACACATTCTTTGCGTGGACATCAGCAAAAACAGCAAAAACCTTGTTTGTGCCGCAATTGGAAGCACAGGCGGTGAAATCTATACAAAATGCTACGTTTTCAATATCGAAGAAAAGAAAAACACAGCTGCTGTTACCTTCAAGTCGAGTGCCCCGACGGACTGTATTATTGAGTCGTCGAAGGTTCATCTTGTCTTTACGGATAAAATTGCTCTTTTTGACTATACCGAAGAAAAGCCGAAGCCGATTACCAATGATTTTGCGTCAACGGTGATTAAACGTGCGTGCGACACGAACGGAAACGTTGCCGTTATCACGAAAAAGATTGATTCGTTCGGCGAAAATGAACTGACGTTCTATAATTCTTATAACAAGACGTTATATTCCGTTACCTTGTCCCAAAAGATTTGCGACATCAAGGTAAACGGAAACACAACCTATGTTCTGACGTCTTCAAAGCTACTTGTTATCAATTCAAACGGCGAAATCACAAAAGAGATCGAGGTTGAAAGCGCGAGTGATGGTCTTGTCGTTGATTCAAGACGGTATTACCGGTATTATCTTGGTGTGCTGTACAGAATTTGAGGGTTTTTAATGATTTTTTATTGTTAATTGCGTTTGAATATGATATAATAATCGAAAATTTAACGGAGGCATAAAATGCAATATATAATTGATATAGCATTGCTTGCGGTTTTTATATGCACGATTGTCTTTGCGGCCAAGAGGGGCTTTTTCAAAACGCTGTTTGACCTTGCGGCTTATGTTATCGCAACGATCGCGGCAAGGGCAGTTTCGGTTGCTGCCGCTCCGTCTGTTTTCCGTCAGTATTTCGGTCCGTCGATCGAAACGAGGCTGACAAAACAGCTTGACGGTGTGTCGGCATTGGACTACGGCGAAAAAATCGAAACCGCCGTAAACTCGATCCCCGATTCTTTAAACGGAATGCTTGGTATGATCGGTATTGATAAGGAGGAGATCGCCTCTCAGATTTCTTCCTCTCAGCTGACAAGCGACAATATCGTCGCAACGCTGATGGAAAAGATCGTTTCCCCTGTGGTGACGGCGATTATCGAAACGTTGCTTTTCGTGATTCTTGTTATTGTTTTCCGCCTTCTTCTTCAGATTGTCGTAAGGCTTCTCGACGGTGTGATTAAGAAGCTTCCGGCGATCAATAAGCTGAACACCACTCTGGGCGGCGTTTTAGGTGCTGTCAAAGGCATTTTCGTTATTGTGATTCTGGCTCTCATTGTTGGTGTGGCGGCAAGTGCAATTCAGTATGAGCCGTTTACGCAGGCTGTGAGCAGTTCACTGGTTGTAAAAGCAGTACGCAGTATTATAACTTCAATCAGCGGTCAAATCTTCTGATTGGGAATGTGAGGTATTCTTATGAAAGACTTGTTTAAAGGTTGCTTAACGATTCCGAATCTCCTGTCGGTGATTCGTATTGTGCTGATACCTGTTTTTGCGGTTCTTTTTCTCGGTGATCACCAGATTGCCGCATTGATCGTTCTTGCGGTTTCGGGTCTGACTGATCTTTTTGACGGAAAAATCGCAAGGCGCTTCAATCAGGTCAGCGCTCTCGGTAAGATTCTGGATCCCGTGGCCGATAAGCTTACGCAGATCACGATTGCTGTTATTCTTTTCATTCTCTTCAGAAACGCGGACAGCACGCTGATCAACGCTTTTGGCTGGGTATTTCTTGTGTTCCTTATCAAGGAGGCTGTAATGGTCATCGGCGGTCTTGTCATGCTTCTTATGAACATCAGACCGGGTGCCGCCGAAATGCCGGGCAAGGTTGCGACGGCTGCTTTTTACGGAATTATGATACTGATTATCGGTTTCGGTCCCGAGGTCGGAGCGTTCAGAAGCTTTTTTACGCTTCCCGAAGCTTTGACCGGCGTGCTGGTTGTTGTATCGGCCATTCTTACTCTTATCGCTTTTGCAAGCTATATGCCCGAAACATACAGACAGTTCAGTGAACATTTCAGAGAAAAGAAAGCGGCAAAATCATCAGAGTAAAATCTCTAACAGTTTAAATATAGGAGCTATTTATGAAAAATGTGCTTTGCAGCAGGTGTAAGCAAAGACCTGCAGTGGTTTTTATTTCCAAAGTCGTAGACGGTAAGGCCGAGCCGGAGGGCTTGTGTCTGAAATGTGCGATGGAACTGAATATCGGTCCCATCAAGCAGATGCTTGACAGTATGGGTATGACCGAGGAGGACGCGATCGCCCTGACGGATCAGATCGGTGATATGTTTGAGGATCTCGATTTACAGCAGGACGGGGACGGCGATTTTGAACCCGGCGGTTCTCCGGCAATGCCTTTCAATAAATCTTTTTTCGAAAACATTTCAAAAAATCTCGGTCTCAGTCTTCCGATTCAGAACGAGAACAATTCCGTATCTCCCGTGAAGCCTGCACCGCAGCAAAACAAAACGCAGCAGAAAAAGCAGGAGAAGGAACATAAGTTTTTGAGAATGTATTGTACGGATCTTACGCAAAGAGCCAGAAATGGTGAGATCGACAATATCATCGGCCGCGAAAAAGAAATTTCCCGCATTATCCAGATTCTTTGCCGAAGAACGAAAAACAATCCCTGCCTGATCGGTGAACCGGGTGTCGGTAAAACCGCTATTGCCGAGGGTCTGGCTCTCAAAATTGCAAGAGGGGAGGTTCCTGCGAAGCTTGCGGATAAGGAAATACAGCTTCTTGACCTGACAGCCCTTGTTGCAGGAACGCAATTCAGAGGGCAGTTTGAAAGCCGGATCAAGAATCTGATTGCTGAGGTAAAAGCGCTCGGGAATGTCATTTTGTTTATTGATGAGGTGCATAATCTTGTCGGAACCGGTGACGCCGAAGGCTCGATGAATGCGGCGAACATCCTGAAGCCGGCTTTGTCGAGAGGCGAGATTCAGGTGATCGGCGCCACAACCTATAATGAATACCGGAAGAATATCGAAAAGGACGCGGCACTCGAAAGACGTTTTCAGCCCGTAAAGGTTGACGAACCGTCCATCGACGATGCGACCGAAATGCTGATCGGCATTAAGAAGTATTACGAAAGATATCACCGTGTATGTATTTCCGATGCTCTTGTCAAGCGTGCGGTCATTCTTTCGGAAAGATACATCAACGATCGTTTTTTGCCCGATAAAGCGATCGATCTTTTAGACGAGGCCTGTACCTGCGCCAATCTTCGGAACAAGGCGATCAGTGACCTTGAACTGAACGAAAGAAAGCTTAAAGATCTTCGTCGCCGTCAGGAGGAGCTGATGTCCGCTTCCGAGGTTGATTATGAAGCCGTGGCGAACATCAAGTCCGACATCGTAAAATGCGAAGATGCAACAGAGGATCTTCAGGTCAAAGCGTCGGACAACGCCGTCACCGAAGAAGATATTGCCAAGGTGATCGAGCTTTGGACGGGAATCCCGGCAAACAAGGTGATCGAAAGCGATCTGAAGCGTCTTGCAGGTCTTGAAGCGACACTGAAGTCAAAAATCATCGGTCAGGATGAAGCGGTTGAAGCGGTTGCCGCCGCCATCAAGCGCAACCGTGTTCAGATCAGTCCGAGAAGAAGACCGGCATCGTTTATTTTTGTCGGACCGACAGGCGTCGGAAAAACGGAGCTTGTCAAGCAGCTTGCCTCTGAACTGTTCAATACACCCGAAACGCTGATTCGGCTTGATATGTCCGAATTTATGGAAAAGCACAGTGTGTCAAGAATCATCGGTTCGCCGCCGGGATATGTCGGCTATGACGAGGCGGGACAGCTTACGGAAAAGGTCAGACGTAAGCCGTATTCGGTTGTCTTGTTCGATGAAATCGAAAAGGCACATCCGGACGTCATGAATATTCTTCTTCAGATTCTTGATGAGGGCAGAATTACCGACGCACAGGGTCGGAACGTCAACTTTGAAAACACAATCATCATCATGACTTCCAACGCGGGAAGCGAGCTGAAAGGCGGTTCGATCGGCTTTGGCAAGGACAAGAACGTGGCGACCAAAGAAAAGGTCATGAAAGCGCTTTCCGACTTCCTGAGACCCGAATTTATCGGCAGAGTCGACGAGGTCGTTGTGTTCAACAGTCTTACCGAAACCGATTATGAAAAGATTGCGGCATTGATGCTCGGCGAACTTCAGCAGTCCCTTTCGGAAAAGGATATCAAGCTGACGTATTCCGACGATGTCAGAAGCTACCTTGCCAAGCAGACCGAGAACGGCACAAGAGGAGCAAGAGATCTGCGCATTGCAATCCGTAAGCAAATCGAGGATGTGATCGCAAACCTCATTATCGATTCGGCAAGTGAAGCGATAAGCGGTATTCACATCAGCGTGGATGAAAGCGGAGAAAAGCTGAAAATCGATTCAATTTGACGTTTAAGCCGCAGTCTCATTTCTTCGGGACTGCGGCTCTCATAAAATAATAGAAAAAACTGAGATTTGTTGCAATTAATTTCGTCAAAAAGCTTGACTTTTTATGGGTTGTTGTATATAATAATCAACGTTGCACGAAATATAAGCGGGTGTAGTTCAATGGTTAGAATCCCAGCCTTCCAAGCTGGTCGTGTGGGTTCGATTCCCATCACCCGCTCCATTTTTGCGCTTGTAGCTCAGCTGGATAGAGCATCTGCCTTCTAAGCAGAGGGCCGGGGGTTCGAGTCCCTCCAAGCGCGCCATACTATTTGGTGGGTATAGCTCAGTTGGTTAGAGCGCCAGGTTGTGGCCCTGGAGGCCATCGGTTCGAATCCGATTATCCACCCCACTTTGAGCGTTCGTCTTTATAAAGCGGGCGCATTGTTTTTATAGGGGTGTAGCCAAGCGGTAAGGCATCGCACTTTGACTGCGACATTCGTAGGTTCAAATCCTGCCATCCCTGCCATTCTTTATGCACTGTTTTGAGACAAAAACAGTGCATTTTTTGTAGATGATACATCAACCCGATAAAATCGGGAAAACGGAAGTTTTTTCGCTGTGCTTTGATTCGTAGTGATTCCGGATTAAAAAAGAAACCGTCAGCAGAGCAAAAGCCATGCTGACGGTTAAATTATTCTTGATATTAAACGCCCGGAACAGGATCGCTGAGCTTCATGAAGTCAATTTTTTCCATTTTGGTTCTCGGAAGAGCGTCGAAGATTTCGTACTTTCTCGGACAGCCGTAGCCTTCGATGTTGTCCTCACAGAAAGCTTTCAGCTTCTTAACGGCTTCACTTCTATCGGCTTCGGGATCAACAAGAGAAACGCAAAGTTTAACAAGCGGCTTGCCGTCTTCATCATATCCCTGAACGGCGCAAACCTCGCTGATGTAATCAAGAGCGATAACCTTGTCTTCAATCGTTGCCGGATAGATGTTGTAGCCGGCGATGATGATGATTCTCTTTTTCCGTCCCGAGAAGTACAGGAAGCCATCCTCGTCAACATAAGCCATGTCACCGGTTCTGACCCAGGGTGTACCGTTTTTATCGGTATAAATGCCGTTATCGGGTACATTTCCGTCGGGAAGATAGCCGTTCATGATGGATTCACCCGTCATGACGATTTCGCCGATTTCGCCGGCCGGAAGACGGTTGCCGTCATCGTCCCAGATCTCAAGCGTGACACCCTTGATCGGGTAACCGGTTGAATCGGCTTTGTAATAAGGATTGCCGTTTGAGGTGCAGATTGCACACATTTCAGTCAGTCCGTAGCCTCTGCCGAGTCTTGCGGAAGCGCCGTGCTTTTCCATCGTGCTGTCAAAGGTTTTCTGAAGCTTTTCGGTAACAACGTCGCCGCCGGCGAAGCACATCATAAGATTCTTGGTTCCTTCGTTTTCGAAGTTTTCGGCGTCAATCATTTTCTGATACATCTTGGGAACGCCGAGAATCTCGGGAACATTGTACTTACGGATCAGTTCGTTGACCTGTACGGGATCAAATTTGGAAATAATAATCGGCTTAAAAGCGTTGCAAAGTGCATAATGCATGGAACCGATCAGGCCGTATGCGTGGAAGCAGGGGAGAACACAAAGGCAGTGAGCCGTTTTGTAATCGTGTGGTTTGTCAAGATGATAAAGGCTGTATGCCACATAGTTAAAAGCATAGTTATTGTGAATGATGGTCTTGCTCTTACCGGTTGTGCCGCCGCCGTTGAGATAAAATGCGTCGTCTCTGCCCGGATGGTCGACGCTCGGTGCGGTGGGATGATCTTCGGCTAAAATGTCCTTAAAACGGCGGATCGTGTCAAGCTCGGGAACCTTTGCGTTTTGCATTTCGTTATAAACAGCATATTTATAGGCAACGCCGTCGCAATAGTCTGAGGTGGAGCAGACGATGGTCGGATATTTGGCAAGAACGGGAGCAAAGGGAGCGGCGAAAAGGTCAAGGATGAAAAGACCCTTTGATTTTGTAAGCTTGAGGTTTTCTTCAAGTGCTGCGGGTGGGGTGAGCGGATGAACAAAGCTTGCGATAACGCCGAGCTTGTTCAAGGCGTAAAACGCGGTAAAAGCGTGAGCACAGGTCGGCAGGAAGATCGAATAAACATCACCCTTTTTAAGACCCGTTGAGGCAAAATAGGCGGCAAGTTTTTCGATGTCGTCAAAAAGCTTGCTCATTTTGGTTTCAGAGCATTGATCGGCAACGG
>JALEYA010000016.1 GCA_022779945.1 Oscillospiraceae bacterium
GAATCCCACTATGCCTGACTCCAAAGGATATGGGGCGATAGAACAGAGTACCAATAGCATTTTCGACCCGCAGTTTTTCCTCGCCCTCAAGGCGAGGAAAAACTCGGCTGAGAAAATGCGCACCAAAAGAACTTCTTTGCATACTTTCTTTTTCGTCTGAAAGAAAGTAAATGCCCGCGCGGCATTAGCGCAAAGGTAGAAGAATAGAACAAGTTAAAGCAGAAGAGAACCGACTGATCGATTGATAAGATGAACAGAGCGGTGGAGGTCAGAACCCCTTCCGACGGCTTCGCCGCCACCTTCCCCAAAGGGGGCGGCTTTTATCCCGAAAAACTCAAATTTATCGCTCAACTCACGGCTCGGGCACTCAGCTTTTAATTAAGTACTGTGCACCCCGGCATTGGAGTCGCCATGCGACCGGCTCGGGCACACAGCTTTCAATTAAGAACCGTGACACCCGGCATTGGTGTCGCCACGCGACCGGGGACATAAAAAATCAGACTTGACCATAGATATAAGTCGGGTTTATAATAGAGCGGTAATCGGAAAAAACAGCAATAAAACGACGGACGATTTTGCTGTGTTCTTGCCGTATTGCGGTAAACGATAAGACCCGGAGGTATCCATATGAAAAACTTCAAAAAAATCAATATCAAAGATTTGTCCGAAAACCCCATCAGGCTTTTTGCCGACGATTGGGCGCTTTTGACAAGCGGAAATCAAAACGATTATAATACCATGACCGTAAGCTGGGGCGGCGTCGGCGAACTGTGGAACAAAGACGTTTGCTTCATCTTTGTGCGTCCGCAGCGGTACACGTTTGAGTTCGTAGAAAAAAACGATCTGTTCACCCTGAGCTTTTATCCGAAAGAGCACCATAAAGCCCTTTCTTTTTGCGGTTCGCACAGCGGACGTGATGTTGACAAAGCAAAAGAAACCGGTCTGACGCCCCTTTCCGTTGACGGCTCGACGGCTTTTGAACAGGCAAAAATCGTCCTTGTCTGTAAAAAAATTGCCGGACAGATGATGAACCCCGACGGCTTTCTTGATCCGTCGATCGACAAAAACTATGCCGCCGGTGATTATCATAAAATCTTTGTCGGCGAAATCGTTTCCTGCTATATAAAAAATAAATAATGCAAAATAAAAACAAAATGCCGCCCCGGTCTTTCAGGCTGACAGAGGCGGCATTTTTTATGTTATAAGTAAGCATTATACAGCTTGTGTGTTACCGTATATCTTGCGTTGAAGCTTTCGCACCCGACCGTTACGGTGATGATGGTTCGTCCTTTTTTCGTAGCGGAGGAAACAATCGTCGTATTCGTATTGCTTACCGTTCCGGTTTTCATTCCGTTTGCATACGGAGAATAATACCGGCTTGAACGGTTCAGAAGCTGATTGGTGGTTTTCCACGTCCTGCTCTTTCCGGTAATGGCTTTCACATATTTAGAGGACGCCGAAGTCACTTTTTTCAGCGTCGGATTTTTCAGCACCTGCTTTGCCGCCAGAACAATATCATGCACGGTGGAATAGTGGTCGGCTGCGGGATATCCGTCCGGATTGACAAAGTGCGTTCCCGTCGCACCGAGTGCTTTCATATAGCTGTTCATAAGCGAAACAAAATACTGAATGGCTTCTTCGTCTCCCATGTTCGGCTTTTTAGCTGCTTTTCTTGCACAGCTGACCGCTATGGAGTATGCGGCGTCGCCGCCCGACGGTAGAATCATTCCGTAAAGAAGGTCACCGAAACGGAATTTTTCTCCTTTCCGGATTCCGCAGCAGGTCGAATCAAAGGCAACAAGTTTCAGTTCGTTTCCGACGGTTATTATATCGTTGACATTCATATACTCGAGGGCGACAAGCGCCGTAATCAGCTTTGTGATGCTTGCCGGGCGGCAGCGGCTCGTATACTTGTTGGAAAACACTAATTGATCCTTCGTATAGTCATAAACACAGGACACATAATTGACAACCGGTGCCCCGACCGTAACTTTTACACTCGTTTTCCGATTGCCGCTTTTTGCCGTAATCGTGGCGGTTCCCGTTGAAGCCGCATAGGCTCTTGCGCCTTTGATGAAAACTACCTTTGTGTCAGAGCTTGTCCACTGAACATTTTTATAATGCACAGCGTTAAGATAAAGGTATTCTCCCTTCCGGATATTCTTCGACTTCAGATTGATTGTAAGCGGATACGCTTTTGTCGAAGCCGAAAAAACGTCGGAAAAGCTTCCGGTTGTATTCTGATACTCATTCTGAACCGCGGCATGAATCTTAAAATAATATTGCGTGCCCGGTCTGTCGAAGCTTGCCTTAAAGCTTGTTTTGGCGGTTGTACCCTTCAATTTATACTTACCGTCTTTTGTTTCGCATACATAAACAGAATACTGTGTGGCATACGGCATTTTGTCCCATTTCACCGTAATGGATTCATATTCGGCGTCAGCCGCCTTTACCGATTTTACAGCCGTCGGCTTTGTATGAAGCGGGATTCTTGTATAGACCGAGGTGTTCTTGTCTGAAACGGCAACCACACGGATTTTATATCCCGTCTTTCCGTCAAGCTCTTTTACCGTAAAAGAATCATTTGTCGTTGTACCGACGGTTTTATAGGTGCTTTGCCCGAAGGAAGCTACGGCGACTTTGTAGTACCCGGCATTTTTGACTTTATTCCAGCCGACTTTTATTGCGCTGTCCGAAGCCGCAATAAAATGCAGATTTCCGATGTCCCCAAGCTTTGTCCGGACGGTCAGAACGTCGCTGAGAATCCCGTTTACGGTATTTCCGTCCGTGTCCTTTGTATAGGCACGCACCCTGAACAGATATTCGGTGTCGGGTGTCAATTCTGTTAACCGGGCGGAGCAGTCGGCGGTTTTTTTGACCAGAGAACCTTTTCCGTCCTTTATTTCATACAGCTTATATCCGACGGCTTCGTCGTTTTCTTTCCAGGAGAGCGTGATACCGGTTGCCGTACTTGAAAACGATGTAAACTGCGCTTTTTCCCCCGGGGAATCTGCTTCGGCGGCACCGGCGGCAAAAGAAAAAGTCAACAAAAACGTCAGCACAAAAGACAGCAGGAGAATGTGGGAACTGGGTTTCTTTATCATGCCCGATTTTTCCTTTCCGAAAGAGTATTTGCCTACGCAACGGTATTATAATGCTTTTCTATCAATATACGATCATATATTGTATCACCGACCATTCATTTCGTCAATCGAAAAAAGGAATTTTATTGCTGATTTTACATTTAAGTAAGAAAAAAACGCTGTTTATTTTTCGTAAGCATTGACAGGTACTTCCACTTTTGATAAAATGTAGATGACTATATGAAGGCAACTGCCCTTTTGCTTTCGGCGGTTGCTCATGTAAGGAGGATTTATTATGAAAGATGCAAAAACTCTGGCGTACATTAACCTTTACGGGATTCTCGGCGCCTTGGAGAACCTTTGCGAGCTTGACGAGGAAGCAAGCAAGCTTGCCGAGGTAAAAAAACCGATTTCCGTCGGTATCGCCGTTAAGGGCGGTCCGTCGGCAACCCTGACCTTTAAAAACGGTCGCTGCAGAATGGAGCAGGGCACCGAAAAGTGCGACGTTCTTCTTCCGTTCTCTTCCTGCGAAAAGTTCAACGGCCTGATTGACGGTACGGTCACGCCGTTCCCCTCAAAGGGCTTTACTCATATCGGCTTTTTGCTTAAGAACTTCACCGGTCTTACCGATATCCTGACGAAGTATCTCAAGGCTGACGAAGAAGCCCTCAAGGACGAAAAGTTCTTTGAGACCAGCACAAAGCTTATGTTCTATCTTATCGTTGTTGCCATCGCTCAGATCGGAAACAACGATGACATCGGTACGTTCAGTGCTTCGATGATTCCCGACGGTATCGTTGAAATCGCCATCAAGAACAGCGTTTCCGCCGCTATCCGTGTCAAGGACGGTCACCTTGTTGCCATCAAGCAGAAGCCCGAATCTTACAGAGCAAAAATGGAGTTCGGTTCCATT
>JALEYA010000044.1 GCA_022779945.1 Oscillospiraceae bacterium
AAAAGAGCTATCTGACTTCTCTAACAGAAATCAGATAGCTCTTTATTCTTGGATAATCTAAAATGTTGTCATTTTGTTGTCACGGGGCAATTCCCGGGCGCAAAAGTCCAGCATTTGCAAGGCTTTTGGGCCTTTCGGGGATTATTCCCACTCGATCGTTCCCGACGGCTTCGGTGTCAGGTCGTACAGAACTCTGTTGACTCCCTCGACTTCGGTCGTGATGCGGTCGGTGATATGCTTAAGAAGCTCGTACGGTACTTCTTCAACCGTTGCGGTCATCGCATCAACCGTGTTGACGGCACGGATGATAACAGGGTAGGCGAAGGTGCGCTTACCGTCCTTGATGCCGACGGATTTGAAGTCGGGGACAGCAGTGAAGTACTGCCACACCTTGCCTTCAAGACCGTTCTTAGCAAATTCTTCTCTGAGAATGGCGTCGGACTCACGGACGGCTACAAGACGGTCACGGGTGATGGCGCCGAGACAGCGGACGCCGAGTCCCGGACCCGGGAACGGCTGACGGTATACCATGCCGTCGGGAAGACCGAGAGCTTTGCCGACGACTCTTACCTCGTCCTTGTAAAGGAACTTGAGCGGTTCAACAAGTTCAAACTGCATATCCTCCGGCAGACCGCCGACGTTGTGGTGCGCTTTTACGCCGTCGCTTTCGATGATGTCGGGGTAAATCGTGCCTTGAGCGAGGAATTCAATTCCCTCAAGCTTGCGGGCTTCTTCTTCGAAAACGCGGATGAATTCGGCGCCGATGTTTTTTCTTTTCTTCTCCGGCTCGGCAACGCCTGCGAGCTTGTCGAGGAAGCGGTCAACAGCGTCAACATAGATGAGGTTGGCGTCCATCTGATTGCGGAATACTTCGACAACCTGCTCGGGTTCACCTTTTCGTAAAAGGCCGTGGTTGACGTGGACACAGACGAGCTGTTTGCCGATGGCTTTGATGAGAAGAGCGGCTACAACCGATGAATCCACTCCTCCGGAAAGCGCAAGAAGCACCTTTTTGTCTGCAACCTGCTTTTGGATCTGTTCAACCTGCTCGGCAATAAAAGCTTCGGCAAGCTGAGGATTGTCAATGCGTTTCATGGATTCGGGTCTGACGTTATTCATATACTTATCTCCTTTTCATTTTTTGTTATTATATCATAGCTTGTCTCTTATTCAAAGTGTTTTCGGAAAAGACAGGAAATTTTTATTTTCTTTGCGCTTTTTTATAAAGAAAAGCCGACCGGCTGGTTTCAATCGGTTGGCTTTGTTTGATGTATTAAGTTAATATGGGGATCGTTTTATTCCCATTCCACCGTTCCCGGGGGCTTCGAGGTGATGTCGTACACGACGCGGTTTACGCCGTCGACCTCGTTTGTGATCCGGTTCGAAACCTTGGCGAGCAGGTCGTACGGAATGTGTGCCCAGTCGGCGGTCATGAAGTTGTCCGTTGTGACGGCTCGTAAGGCAATCAGGTGCTCGTACGTTCTGTGGTCGCCCATTACACCGACCGTCTTAACGTCGGGTATGACGGCGAAGAACTGCGAAAGCTCTTTTTCGTATCCGCTTTTTGCCATTTCGTCACGGAAAACGGCGTCTGCGTCCTGAAGAATACGGATTTTTTCTTCGGTGACACTTCCGATAATCCGGACGCCGAGTCCCGGACCGGGGAACGGCTGACGCCACACAAGCTCTTTCGGAATGCCGAGCTTTTCACCGACTGTTCTGACCTCGTCCTTGAAAAGGTCACGAAGCGGCTCGATGGTATCGATGAATTTGATGTCCTTGGGCATTTTGACTTTGTTGTGGTGCGTCTTGATGGTCGCCGCCTTGCCCTTGCCGGACTCTATGCAGTCGGGGTAGATCGTGCCTTGAGCGAAGAACGCTTCGTTTGCGTTCTTTCTGATTTCACCCCAGAACGCTTCGTAGAACTTTTTGCCGATAATCTTTCTTTTTCTTTCGGGGTTCTTTACACCCTTTAGGGCGGTGAGAAATTCATCTTTGCAGTTGACCCTGACAAAGTTCATGTCGAACAGCTTCGTAAAAGTGTTTTCGACCATGTCGCCCTCGTCTTTTCTCATAAGACCGTGGTCAACGAAAACGCAGGTAAGCTGTTTGCCGACAGCCTTGGAGAGAAGAGCGGCAACGACCGAGGAATCCACGCCGCCGGAAAGACCAAGAATGACCTTTTTGTCGCCGATCTGCTCTTTAAGCGAAGCAACGGTATTTTCAATAAAGTCGTCCATGACCCAGTCGCCTTTGCAGCCGCAGATCTCATAAAGGAAATTATGAAGCATCTGCTTGCCGAACTGAGAGTGGGTAACCTCGGGGTGAAACTGCACGGCATAGATTTTTCTGTCGGCGTTTTCCATAGCGGCGCACGGACAGTCGTTCGTCTTGCCGATCACCTTGAAGCCTTTGGGCGGCTTGGAGATGTAGTCGGTGTGACTCATCCATACAATGCTCTTTTTGTCGATGTCTTTGAAAAGAGGGCTGTCCGTTCTGGCTTTCAGCTCAATTTTGCCGTATTCGCTGACGGGGGCGGTCTCGACCGTTCCGTTTTCCATCCAGGTGATCAGCTGACAGCCGTAGCAGATGCCGAGAACGGGAATGCCGAGCTTGAGTATTTCCGGTGTGTAATGCGGAGACTGCTCGTCATAGACGCTGTTTGGTCCGCCTGTGAAGATGATACCCTTATAGTTGCGCTTTTTGATTTTGTCAAGGGAAACGGTGTAGGGGAGGATTTCGGCGTATACGTTGTTGTCACGCACTCTGCGGGCAATCAACTGATTGTACTGACCGCCGAAGTCAAGCACGAGAATTTTTTCCTGAGTCATATTTCACCATGCGGCACGGGGCTTGCTTTACTGCGTGACGCTTCCTTTCCTTCGTTTATTTTATCTTTTGATGATTTCTTCTCTCTTCGGACCGTTGGAAACGTAAGAGATCCTGACACCGATTTCGTTTTCGATGAAGTTTACATAGTCCTGCGCTTCTTTCGGCAATCTGTCAAACTCTTTAATACCTCTGATGTCGCATTTCCAGCCGGGGAGAGTGACAAGTACGGGCTTTGCCTTTTTGAGAACCGGGGTAACGGGGAAGTCCTTTGTGATTTCGCCGTCAATTTCGTAGCCTGTGCAGATTTTGATTTCGTCAAGATAGGACAGGCAGTCAAGTGCGGTTAAAACAACCTGCGTTGCGCCCTGGGCTTCCACGCCGTATCTTGTTGCCACGCAGTCAAACCAGCCCATGCGGCGGGGTCTGCCCGTTGTGGCGCCGAACTCGCCTGCATCGCCGCCGTGGATTCTCATCTGCTGCGCTTCTTCGCCGAAGATTTCGCTGACAAATTCGCCGGCTCCGACAGCACTGGAGTAAGCCTTTGTGACAACGCAGATGTCCTTGATTTCGTATGGCGGAATGCCTGCACCGACGGCACCGTAACCGGCAAGCGTCGATGAAGAGGTTACCATCGGGTAAATGCCGTGGTCGGGATCCTTGAGCGAACCGAGCTGACCTTCAAGCAAAATCTTCTTGCCGTCTTTGATTGCCTGACGTAAGAACTTTGCGGTATCGCAGACATAGGGCTTGACCATTTCACGGTATTCAAGGAGCGTATTGTAGATTTCGTCAACGTTAAGCTGAGGCTTGTGATAGACGTTTTCAAGAATGAGATTTTTAACTTCAAGAACTCTTTCAAGCTTTTCTCTTAAATATTTTTCGTCAAACAGCTCGCAGATCTGGAAGCCGATTTTTGCGAACTTGTCCGAATAAAACGGAGCAATACCGCTCTTGGTGGAACCGAAAGCGTTTTTGGCAAGACGCTCTTCCTCGTAAGTGTCAAGAAGAACGTGATACGGCATCATGATCTGACATCTTTCGCTGATGAGGATATTGACCTCGGGAACGCCGCCGTCCTTGACGGACTGAATCTCTTTCATCAGTCTCGGAATGTCGACCGCAACGCCGTTTCCGATGATGTTAGTGGTGTGAGAAAAGCAGACACCTGAGGGAAGCTGATGAAGCGCAAATTTACCGTAATTGTTGATGATGGTGTGGCCGGCGTTGGCACCGCCCTGAAAGCGGACAACGATATCCGAATCGGCGGCGAACATATCGGTAATTTTACCTTTACCTTCGTCGCCCCAGTTTGCACCGACAATTGCTCTTACCATTTTGAATAACCTCCGAAAATTTTAATAGGTTCGCTGTTTTTCGTCCGGATAAAGAGAATGAAAAACGGCGATAACCAAACAATAACATACCTTTGACTATTATAGTACATTTGACTTGTACTGTCAACGGAAAAGATAGCTAACCGAAGTCGAAAAAGCCGATGAAATCTGTCAACAATGACCGAAAAGCGTTTCGGCGTATCGTACCGTTTCCATCGCATCCTTGGCGTACTTGTCCGCACCGATCATATCGGCGTATTCCTGTGTGAGAACAGCACCGCCGACAACGGTTTTTACCTCGGGAAGCTCTTTATGAAGAAGCTTCACCGTTTCCTCCATCGCTTCGACGGTCGTTGTCATCAGGGCACTTAAGCCGACAAGCTTTGTCCCGGTTTCTTTCGCCTTCGAAAGCACCGTTTCGGGCGGTACGTCCTTGCCGAGATCAACGACGTTGTAGCCGTAGTTTTCCAAAAGCACCTTGACAATGTTTTTGCCGATGTCGTGAATGTCACCCTTGACCGTTGCCACGAGTACCGTTTCTTTTTTCGGCGCAGAAGTCCCAAGAGCACTCTTTACCGCGTCAAACGCCGCCGAAGCCGCTTCCGCACTCATCAGAAGCTGTGGCAGGAACATGGTTTTTTTCTCGAACCGTGAGCCGACCGTGTCAAGAGCCGGGATAATATGACTGTTGATGACGGTCATGGCGTCTTTTTCACCCAGTAGCTTTTTCGCCTCCTCAAAGGCGGCTTCTTTCATGCCCTTGATGACGGCATACTGAAGCTTGTCATCCGTATCAGGTGATTTTTCGGTAACGGCATCTTTTTTGATGACCGTTTCTTCCGTTAAGTTCGACGCAAAGTCGATATATTCGGCACAGCCCTTGTCCATGCCGTTTAAAGCTAAGAAACAGTGATAGCTTTTCATCATTTTTGTCGAGTACGGATTCATGATTGCCGCATCAAGCCCCTTGGTAAACGCCATTGTCAAAAAGAAGCTGTTGACGTCGTCACGGTTCGGCAGACCGAACGAGATGTTCGACACACCCAGACAGCATTTGACCCCGAGTTTCTTTTTAATAAGCTCGATCGCTTCCAAAGTAACCTTTGCGCTGTTGTCGTCGGACGAAACCGTCATGGCAAGGGTATCGATAATGATGTCTTTTTTCCTGATTCCGTATTCTTTCGCTCTGTTCACGATTTTTTCGGCAAGAGCGAGTCTGCCCTCCGCCGTTTCGGGAATACCGCTTTCGTCAATTGTCAGTCCGATCAACACGCCGCCGTATTTTTTCGCGAGAGGAAGCACAGAACGCAGGCTTTCTTCTTTTGCATTGACGGAGTTGATAAGGGGCTTGCCGTTGTAAATGCGAAGCGCTTTTTCCATAGCAGCGGTCTTTACCGTGTCAATCTGAAGCGGTAAGTCGAGTACCGCCTGAAGCTCGCTGACAGCGGTCACCATCATTGTTTCTTCGTCGATTTCGGGAAGACCGACGTTGACGTCAAGAATCTGCACGCCCTTTTCCTGCTGTGCGATGCCCTCGGAAAGAATGTAGCCGATGTTATTCTCCCGAAGAGCGGCTTTGAATTTTGATTTACCCGTCGGGTTGATTCTTTCGCCGATGAGCGCGGGTCTTTTTCCGATTTCAACGGCGTGCGTGTAGGAGGAAACAAGCGTGCGTTCCTTTTCGGTGGGCTTGATGAATGGAAGCGATTTTGTCTTTTCAACCGTCTTTTTGATGTATTCGGGTGTCGTACCGCAGCAGCCACCGACAGCCTGAACGCCCATAGAAACGATTTGTGTCATGATATCGGAAAACTCGTCCGCATCAACGTCAAAAACGGTTTTACCGTCAACGCTTCTCGGCATACCGGCGTTCGGGTTGACAATAATCGGAAGCGACGAAAGACGGACGTATTCTTTGGCGATTTCTTTCATCTGCTTCGGACCTAACGAGCAGTTAATGCCAATTGCATCAACGCCTAAGCCTTCAAGCGTTGCAATCACCGCTTCGGGGTCGGCTCCTGTCATCAGTCTGCCGTTTTCGTCGTAAGCGTTCGTGACAAAAACGGGAAGAGAGCTGTTTTCCTTTGCGGCAAGCACGGCGGCTTTCGTTTCATAAAGGTCGTTCATCGTTTCAATCAGAATCAGATCGGCGTTATGCTTTTCGGCAAGCTTTACGCTTTGTGCGAAGATTTCAACCGCTTTTTCAAATTCAAGTTCACCCAACGGCTTGAGCATTTTTCCGAGCGGTCCCATATCAAAGGCGATAAAACGGTTTTCACTTTCGCCGAAAAGCTCAATCGCCTGCCTTGCGTTCCGGATGGCCGCTCCGATGATTTCGTCGAGATTATCGAACTTCAGACCGTTAGCGCCAAAGGTGTTTGAAGTCAGAACATTTGCACCGGCTTTCAGGTAATCCAGATGGATTCCGGTGATGATGTCGGGGTGGGTGAGGTTCCACATTTCGGGAAGCTCACCGGGCATAAGGCCTGCTTTTTGCAAAAGTGTACCCATGCCGCCGTCAAAGTAGGTGAGTGAGGTGTTGATTTTTTCTTTGATAGTCATAATTGGGTTCCCTTTCTTCAAGGATTTTATGTGCGGTAAATTTTAGTTT
>JALEYA010000048.1 GCA_022779945.1 Oscillospiraceae bacterium
AGAAATGTTTTTAGGCGCTTTTAATGCACCCCACGCGGTCGGTGAAGCGTTGAAAACCGCTGTGTTTACTTCAGCGCTTTTTTCGCTGATGGGCTTTGAAACAACACCACGGTATGATGAGACAAGGCACGACATTATCCAGGCCGTTAAGCTTACGAACAAGGAGAATCTGATCGCTTTTTGCCGCGGACTTCAAAAAGGCTCGCCGATTGACTCTTTTGTCGTGCCTGAACCGTCCGATATGCCGGGTTATGACAGTAAGGTGATTATGGCTGCCGGTGCCTTTACGCTCGGTTCAACGATTGAAATTTCCGCCGATGCGCCGCTTCGGGAACCGTTTGCCGTCTGGCTTCAGGGCGGACTGAATTTCCACAGCGCCAAGGTTTCGGTAATGTCGGCGGCTTCGGAGGTGCTCAAAATCAATGGGAAGCTTTGAAAAATTTGATGATGATACGCTGTTTTTGCTCAGTGAAAATCAGTTTAACGACAGCAAGGAGTATTACGAATCGGTCAAGGAAACACTCAAGCAGAAAGCGACCGTGCCGATGCGCCGGATTTGTTCGGATCTGAGTGAACGGCTTTTTGAAATCGATCCGCAGATGAACCTGATCCCGACAAAAATGGTTTCAAGAATACGGCGTGACACCCGTTTTTCGAAGAATAAGCATTTATATCGCAGTAATATGTGGGCGATGTTTATGCGGGATAAGCACATCTGGCGCTATAAGCCGTGTATGTGGTTTGAAATCACACCGGGCGGATACGATATGGGCGTCGGTCTTTTTGACTGTGAGCCTGCTCTTATGGTGAAATACAGGGAAGCGATCCTGGAAAACCCGAAACTTTTTAAAAAGGCTGTCAGAAGTGCTCTTGATTCGGGTGCCGTTCCCGATTATGAGCTTTACAAAAAGCCGAAGCCGGGAGATGTGCCGAAGTCGCTTTCCGATTATTACAATGCAAAGTACATTTATTTCATTAAGCACAACGATAATCTTCAGCCGCTTTTTGACGGCACGGTAATCGACGAGCTTTTTGCGGCTGTTGACGCGTTTGCTCCGATGTATAAATTTTTGCTTACCGTAACCGACAAAATGACAGCTGAGAAAGGGAGATAATATGATGACGAAGAAGGAAACATATAAGAAGCTAAAAAGCGGGACCGATATCAGAGGCGTTGCCGTTGAAACGGCGGACAAGCCCGTTGAACTGACGGATGAAGCTGTATTTGATCTGACATCCGGTTTTTGTCTGTGGCTTCATGAAAAAGGAGTCCGGAGTGGCAGCAAGATTTCCGTCGGACACGATTCGAGAATTTCGGCGGAAAGAATCAAAAAGCAGGTCATCAATGCGCTGTTGTCTTTTGGCTTCCATGTCTTTGACTGCTCACTTGCGTCAACGCCCGCCATGTTTATGACAACGGTCGACCTTGGGTGTGAAGCGGCCGTTCAGATCACGGCGAGCCACCATCCGTTTGATCGGAACGGACTGAAGTTTTTTACAAAAGACGGCGGTCTTGACGGAACGGATATTGAAAAAGTCATTGACTTTGCATGTGAATACAGTCTTCCGGCCGATGAAGAAAAAGGCATGGTTAAAGAAGTCGATTATATGTCCGTGTATTCCGAAAGACTTCGGGATATGATTTGCCGTGAAGTCAACGCCGAAAACTATGAAAAACCGCTTGAAGGATATAAAATCGTGGTTGATGCCGGGAACGGTGTCGGCGGATTTTACGCTGAAAAGGTCTTGAAGCCGCTTGGTGCCGATATCAACGGCAGTCAGTTCCTTGACCCGGACGGTATGTTTCCGAATCATGCGCCGAACCCCGAAAATGAACAGGCGATGAAAAGTATAAGCGAAGCGGTAAAGCGCAACCACGCCGACCTCGGAATTATTTTTGATACCGATGTTGACCGTGCCGGCTGCGTGGATGAAAACGGACGGGAAATCAACCGGAACCGTCTTGTTGCTCTTGCGTCGATCATAGCACTTGAAAACAATCCCGGCGGTACGATTGTGACTGACAGCGTGACTTCAACAGGACTGACGGATTTTATCAACAACACGCTTCATGCGGTGCATTATCGCTACCGCAGAGGTTACCGGAATGTCATCAACCGCCAGATCGAACTGAACGAAAAGGGGATCAACTGCCCGCTTGCCATTGAGACTTCGGGTCATGCCGCTTTTCGTGAGAATTATTATCTGGATGACGGTGCCTATCTGATTACCAAAATTGTTATCAAAACCGCCTGTATGGGCAGGAACGGAAAAAAGCTTGAAACCTTAATCGAGGAGATGAAGGATCCTGCGGAAGCCTGTGAGCTCAGACCGAAAATTCTTGAAGACGATTTCAGACAGTACGGCAATTTTGTCCTGTCTGAGCTTGAAAAGTATGCAGACGGTCGTGAAGGCTGGAAAATTGCCGATGATAACCGTGAGGGAATACGGGTTTTCCTTGATAACGAGCACGGCGACGGTTGGTTCCTGTTGAGATTGAGCGTGCATGATCCGCTGATGCCGCTGAATATTGAAAGTGACAGCTGCGGCGGAACGATTGCAATTGTAAATCAGGTATACGATTTTCTCAAGAGCTTTGACAGGCTTGATGTTTCGATGATCGGGGCATATATCGAAAGCCACAGATAAGGGAGCCGCGAATGAAAAGATTTGCCAGCGCGATTTTAATCATCTGCCTTTTGTGTGCCGGTCTGTTTATTGTTTACAGCCTTGAAATCAAGCCGATCGAAAGTCTGATCAGACCGCCCGAGTACAGCGATGAGGGCGGAAGTGTTCAGGCGGCTCTTGAGGCGGAAATCGGGAAGACATATTTACTGAAAACGCCGACAAAGGGTGAACACACAAGTGCGTTTGTGTATTACGACATAGATGCCGACGAAAAAAAGGAAGCGGTTGTATTATACAGCGATATCAAAGAACCGGACAGCGTGAATATGTGTATCTTTAAACAGGAGGAATCCTCGTGGAAACGTCTCGCAAGCGTTTCTTCTCCGTATTCCGATGTGATTCAGATTGATTTTGCCGATATCAACGGTAACGGCGTCAGCGACATTATTGTCGGGCTCAGTTCTTATTCTTCCGAAATTGTTCAGCATCTGTTTGTTTATTCCGTCAATTCTATGGATCGCGAGCATCCGGCGTTGACGATCCGGTATGAATGTGATTACTCCCGGTATTGTGTGCTTGATGCCGACCGGGATAAACAATGTGAGCTTCTTGTTCTGAACTCGAATGACACCGAAGAAGATTACGGTTACGAAGCGGATCTGATCCGTTTTACCTCTTTGAAATCCGATGTCATTGGTACGATTTTTCTTGACAGCGCATTAAGAATTGTTTCCAAAATAAGCTTTGATTTCGAAACGGATAAAAGCGGCGCAAGAATGTACATTGACGGATACACCTCGGACGGCAAAATGCTGACCGATATGATCCTATGGGATAAAAAAAGCAATAGCCTTGTCAGCATGAAGATCGGCAAAAAAAGTTTTGCGTCTTTAACGACAAGGATCAAAACGGCTGTATGTGATGATATCGATTCGGACGGAATTATCGATGTGCCGACGGACTATGTTCTTCCTGCGTCAAAGTCCATTACCGCTCAGGGTGATAAAGCAATCATTTTGCTGCACTATGTCAGCGTGAACGGAAACAGACTGAAAAACAGCGGATATTATTTTGAAAATTCTGTCAACGGATACTATTATAAAATAGACAAGTCTATCCTGAAAAACATTACCGTTGTGACCTCGCAGGACGCTTCTTCCGCGAAGTTTTATACGGTCAAAGAAACCGGGAAAGGAAGAATTACGGCGGACCGTCTCATTTTTGAAATTCGAACGGTAACGGATCTGGAAACGGGGAGAGCGCCGCAGACGTTTAAAAGTTTAGGACAGAACAAAGAATTCTATTACTATTGCCGAATATATGAAAAAGGTGAAAATGCGGGCCTGACGATCAGCGGCATAAGAGACAACCTGATTTTTGGTTTGAAAGGAAGTTCCAAGTGAAGAAAATATTAGTAGCCGAAGATGAAAGTGCAATCCGGGAGATTATAGCCATTAACCTTGCAAGGGCGGGATATGATGTAGTACAAGCCGCGGACGGAAAAAGCGCATGGAATGTTTTTCAGGAAAGCCCCCTGAGCTTTGATGTTGTGCTCCTCGATATTATGATGCCGACAGTGGACGGTGTAACGGTGTGCAAGGCTATCCGGGAAGCGGATGCCAATATCGGAATTATTCTTCTTACGGCAAAGACGCAGGAAAACGACAAGATCATCGGGCTGAAAAGCGGCGCCGACGATTACATAACGAAGCCGTTTTCCGTCAATGAGCTTCTGGCAAGGATTGAAGCGGTGTGCCGGCGTGTCGAGATGATGAAAAGCGCCAGAACCGAAAGAACGGATGAGATCACGAGCGGTGAATATGTTCTCAGTATCAAAAAACGCTCTCTTTTTGAAAACGGCAACCAGATCGAGCTGTCGCAAATCGAATTTCAGATCCTCGAGCTTTTATTGTCAAACAGCGGAAAGACGTTCGAACGCTGTGAAATTCTGGAATATGCATGGGGCGACCGGTTTTACGGCGACGACAAGGTGGTTGACGTTAACATCAGGCGGCTGCGAATCAAGGTTGAAAAAAATCCGTCCTCACCGGAGCATCTGATTACCGTTAGAGGAAAGGGGTATAAATGGGTTGAGTGAGATCCGAAACAAAAGAAGACATTCCGTCCGTTCAAGGTGGATAAAAAATGTATTTCTTTTTACTGCCGTTATTTTGCTTGTTCTGACGGTCACCATGATTTATCTGATTTCCGCCCGGTATTATCATGTTGTTGAGCTTACCATGAAAAGCCGGAGCAGTGAAAGCCTTGATTTGTTTTTTAACAATTACGGCGATGAAAAAGATAACGATCTGAATGTTGCCGCATCAAGGTTTGTCGAAGGCTTTCGCTACCGTGACACGATGGACGTCTGGGTGATCGATAAGAACGGTACACCCGTTATCTCCTCGGGCGGATATGAGGTGTCCGAATTTAAAGATATGCCTGACTATTACACGGCTCTCAAGTCCGAGACGGATAGTTGTGTTATGCGTACAACAATGCCGTGGAATGAACCGGTAATGGCACAGACCTGTCTTCTGAAAGATAAGAACGACAACGTTATCGGTGCGGTACGGTATCTTGTTTCTCTGAAAGCGGTGAACCGACAGATATTCATTTTAAGTCTTGCTTTGTTGTTGGCTTATTTTATGATTCTTCTTTTTATCGCCAACACAGGTGCCTATTTCGTGGATTCAATCGTAAATCCCGTCAAGAAAATCAACGAAACGGCGTCAAAAATTGCCTCCGGTGATTTTTCGGCCCGCATCGACAGCTACGAAGAGGATGATGAAATCGGTCAGCTTTGCGATACGATCAACAATATGGCCGAACAGATCGGCGAGGCGGATAAAATGAAGAACGATTTTATCTCGACCGTCTCACACGAAATCCGCACGCCCCTGACGGCGATAAAAGGCTGGGGGGAAACTCTTGCCGATACGGATGTAAGTGACCGTCAGCTTTTGGAAAAAGGACTCGGGGTAATCATTAACGAAACGTCAAGACTTTCCGTAATGGTGGAGGAATTGCTTGATTTTTCAAGAATTCAGGACGGACGTCTGAAGCTGAAAACCGGAACGGTCGACGTAATTGCCGAAATTCAGCAGGCGTATCTTGTTTTTGTCCAAAGAGCCGAAAAGGAGCAAAAAAGCCTGACGCTTGATTTTGACCCGCAATCATCGTTTTTTGTCAGCGGAGACAATGACAGAATTTGTCAGGTGTTTGTCAATATACTCGATAATGCAATAAAATATACCGATATCGGCGGAATAATCCGGATAACGGTTGAAAAATACGAAAATTATGTTAGAATACTAGTTAGCGATAACGGCTGCGGAATCAGCAAGGAAGATCTGCGCCATGTGAAAGATAAATTTTATAAAGCGAACAATAAGGTTCGGGGAACCGGAATCGGTCTTGCTGTTGTTGATGAAATTGTCAGACTTCACGGCGGCAGACTGAAAATTGAAAGTAAAGTCGGGAAGGGTACCGATGTTACGGTTCTTTTACCGCTTATCCAAAAGGAGGTATAATTTTGTCGGATAAAAAGAAGGAAATGATGACCCATAAAACTTCCGTCGGCGGACAGGCTCTGATTGAAGGCATCATGATGCAGGGCCCGAAAGGCGCGGCAATCAGCGTCAGACTGCCCGACGGTACGATAGACACCGAGATCAGACAGGTAAAACATATTAAAGATAAGATCAAAATCCTCGGTTGGCCGATTTTAAGAGGACCCGTGGCCTTTGTCGAATCCATGATCTTCGGTTATCAGTGTCTGATGCTGTCCGCCGAAAAAAGCGGTATGGAAGATATTGAGATGGAAGAAGAAAATATGTCGAAGCTCGATAAATGGCTCAATGACCATATGAGTAAAAAATTCATGAACGTTCTGACGGGCGTCGCTTCCGTTTTCGGCGTTTTGCTTGCCGCGGTTTTATTCATGTATCTTCCGACTGTTATTACGAATTTCTTCAACCGTCTTTGTGACGATGCGCTTACCAATTGGCGTGCGCTGATCGAAGGCGTTATGAGAATGATTATTTTTATTCTGTATATCGCACTTTGTTCGCTGATGAAGGATATCAAGCGCACGTTTATGTATCACGGCGCCGAGCATAAGACGATTTTTTGTTATGAGCACGGACTGGATCTGACGGTCGAAAACGTGAAAAAGCAGTCCCGTTTTCATCCGCGCTGCGGAACAAGCTTTATGTTTGTCATGATTATCATCAGTGTAGTGGTGTCGTCTGCCATTTCCGTTGCGTTCCCGGATCTTCGCGACAATACGGCGATCTGGATGGCAATTAAGCTTCTGATTTTACCGCTTGTTATGGGACTTGGGTATGAGTTTATCAAATATGCGGGCAGACACGACAATGTCGTTGTCAAAATTCTTTCGGCTCCCGGTCTCTGGATGCAAAGACTGACAACGAAAGAGCCTGACGACTCAATGATTGAAGTTGCCATAACGGCTTTTCAGTCTGTTATAACCGATAATCCGGAGGATGACGCAATCTGATTATGACCGTAAACGCATTATACCGTGAGCTTTCCGAAAGGCTCGGAACGGTTACCGACGAAAATGAAAACGAGGCGAGAATTATTCTGGAAGAGATTCTTTCGCTTTCGTATACCGACTTTCTTTTGTCGGGGAATAAAACGGTCGATGACATGGCTCAAAAAAGAGTATCGGCTATTTTGCAAGAGCGTCTTTCCGGAAGACCCCTTCAGTATATTCTTGGTAAATGGGACTTTTTTTCGAACGAGTTTTTTGTTGGTGAGGGTGTTCTGATTCCCCGTCCCGAAACCGAACAGCTTTGTGAATATGCTATTGAGAAACTGAAAAAAATGAATCAGCCGATTGTATATGATCTTTGCTCAGGGAGCGGCTGTATCGGGCTTACCGTAAAGATGAATGTTCCCGATTCACGGGTGTTTATGGTTGAAAAATCACCCGATGCGATAGGCTTTCTTGAAAAAAACAGGCGCAAATTCGGACTTGAAAGGGAAACGGTTACGATAAAAGGCGATATCCTGAAAGGCTACGAAGCTTTTTCGGCGCTGCCTGTTCCCGATGTGATACTTTCGAATCCGCCGTATATTCGTACCCGTGATCTTGGAATGCTTCAGCCTGAGGTGAAATTTGAGCCTTCTATGGCACTTGATGCCGGGGAAGATGGACTGATTTTTTACCGTGCAATCGGCGAAAAATGGCTTTCGAAAATGAAAAGCGGTTTTGCGGTTGTCGAATGCGGCGAAGATCAGGCGTTGGAAATCGCTTCGATTTTTTCCGATTACTGTACCGAAACCGAGATTTTAAAAGATTTTAACAATATTAACAGATTTGTTGCGGTGTTTATCTGACACCGCAGAAAGGATTGTTTTATGTTATTTGACCTTTTCAGAGGCGGTCTTACAATGGAGCTTGTACTGAAGCTTTGCGCACGACTTTTTGTTGTGTTCTGCATCGCTCCGATTCATGAATTCGCCCATGCTTTGATTGCGCATAAGCTCGGTGACGATACCGCCAGGCTTTCCGGCAGACTTACCATCAATCCGTTTGCCCATATTGATCCCATCGGTGCGCTGATGATCATGCTTGTCGGTTTCGGATATCTCAAGCCGGTTCCGGTAAATCCGCGCAACTTCAAAAATCCGAAGGGCGGAATGGCACTGACGGCGCTTGCCGGTCCGACATCGAACCTGATCATGGCATTTCTCTTCACTTTACTGTATTGCGCCGTTTTTAAATTTTCCAATGTTGTTGCGGGCACCCTTGCTTATTCGATTGCTTATTTCTTTATGTATGCCGCGCAGGTCAACATCTCGCTTGCCGTGTTCAACTTTATTCCGGTTCCGCCGCTTGACGGTTCACGGATTATCAGTGTAATTATCCCCGAAAAGTATTACTTCGGTATCATGAAATATGAACGGTATATCGTTATCGGCGTGATGATTCTTGTTCTTGCCGGCGTACTGGATACCCCGATGGCGTATGCCTCCGGCATGATTTCAAAACTTTTCCTGAAACTTTCTGCCACCGTGTTCGGTCTTTCTTTGGCGTGATCAATATGGAAAATATACAGTATACACTTGAGGTTTTTCAAGGACCATTGGACCTTCTTTTGCATCTTATCAATAAGCACAAACTGAATATCAATGATATTCCGATTTTCGAGCTTGTTGAGCAGTATGTCGATTATGTCCGACAAATGCAGGAAAGCGATATGGAAGTGGCGAGCGAATTTATCGACATGGCGTCAAGGCTGATTTATATCAAGACCGTTTCGCTCCTGCCTGTGCACGAGGAAGCGCAGCAGTTAAAAAAAGAACTCAGCGGTGAACTTATCGAATACCGTGACTGTAAGCGGATCGCTCAGCAGCTGTCCCAACGAACGGAAGGCTTTGACTGCTTTGAACGCAAACCTACCGTTATTGCGAAGGATATGCGATACAAACGACTGCATGAGCCGGGCGATTTGTTCCGGTTTTATATTGCCGCCGTCGGAAGAGGCAAAAAGAATCTGCCGGTTCCGCTGGAATCGTTTAAGGCCATCGTGGCGAAAAAGATCGTTTCCGTCAATTCCCGAATCGTATATATCTATCGGAATCTTCTGAAAAAGACAAGACTTCGCTTGAATGAGCTTTACGAGTTTTCTTCTTCACGTTCGGAAATGGTGGCAACTTTTCTTGCGGTTCTCGAGCTGATAAGAGCCGAAAAAATCAAAGCGGAAGGTGAGGGCGACAATATGACCGTAGCCTTCAGTGATCCGAGAAAGAGTGAAAAATGAACGTAAAAAAACTGAAAAGTACGTTGGAAGCCGTTTTGTTTTCCGTCGGTGAACCGATTGAAGTTTCAAGGCTTTCCGATGCGCTTGAAACAGACGAGATCGTGATTGAACAGATTCTTGAGAATCTTCAGGCTCAATATGAAGAAAACGACAGTGGACTGAGGCTTTTAAAGCTGGAGGATAAAGTTCAGCTATGTACCGCGCCCGAATATGCCGATGCGATCCGTAAGGTTTTGGAAGTCAAGAGCAACACGCCGTTGTCTCAGGCGGCGTTTGAGGTTCTTGCCGTTGTCGCTTACAATCAGCCGGTAACAAAATCGTTTATCGAACAGGTTCGCGGAGTCGATTGCTCTGCTTCGATCGCTTCCCTTTTAAGGCGTGAGCTGATCGAAGAAAAAGGCCGGCTTGATCTTCCGGGACGTCCGCTTGTTTACGGAACGACGGCGAATTTTCTGCGGTGTTTTTCGCTTTCTTCGCTCGAAGAGCTTCCCGCTGTTCCCGAAAATGGCGAAACGGACGAAGAAAATCATGAAAAAAGTGTAAATACCGGATAAAAGTTCCTTAGATTTTAAACAAACTGTTGACGAAATCTGATTTTTAGGGTAACATATAAATAATTGAATGATTTTACGGGGAGGAGGAAAAGCTTGACAGGATTTCAGATATTTTTATGTGTATTCTTCGGAATCATTGCTTTCTTTGTTTTATTGCTTTCCATACCCGTTCATGTTTCTTTCACCTATTCGGATAAGATTTATCTTACGGTAAGATATCTGTTCATTAAGCTTGATCTGCTTCCGGTCGGCGAGAAAAAGCCGAAAAAAGAGAAGAAAGAAAAACCCAAAAAGGAAGAGAAGCCAAAGGCGGAGGAAAAACAGCCAAAGCCGAAAAAAAATTCGATTATGGATATGGTCAAGGCGAACGGCTATGACGGCATGATGGGTCTTCTTTCCGAGCTGAAACGGATCCTTTCCGGTTGGGGCGGCAAGGTTTTCAGAAGCGTTGTCTTTGATGAGCTTGAAATATATGTCACCGTCGGAACGGGAGACAGCGCCGCAACCGCAATTGAATACGGCAAGGCGTGTCAGAAGGTATATCCGCTTGTGGCTTTTCTTTGCTCAAACAATGTCGTAAAGCGTTACGACTGCAGCGTTGACCCGGACTTTCTTGCCAATCACTCAGAAAGCGAAGCGAATGTTGAGTTTCATATGTGCGTAAGAAAAGTAATAAACGCAACGATTGCAATGGCAGTCAGACTTGTCTTTAAAGTCTTGCTTAAATTCCTGAAAGGTGCCAAAGCCAAACCGGCATCCGGGAATAAGAATGCACAACAAACCGAACAACAAAGTGTTAAATAATGAAAGGATGAAATACAATGTCAGAAAAATCAGCAGGTGCAATCCTCAGCACAACAATCGAAAAGATCCGTGATCTTGTTGACACGAAGACAATCATCGGCGAAGCTATTTATGCCGAGGGCGGCATTACCATCATTCCGGTATCAAAGGTTACATACGGCTTTGCTTCCGGCGGAGCAGATTTCCCCTCAAAGAACGCTAACGAGCTTTTCGGCGGCGGCGGCGGAGCCGGCGTAACGATTACGCCTGTTGCTTTTCTTGTTATCAGCGACGGTGAGGTTACGCTCAAGCATATTACAGCTTATGATAACGCTGCTGAAAGAGTGGTTAACCTCGTACCCGAAATGTTTGATAAGGTTACCGGTCTTGTCAAAAAGACCAAAAAGGACGCAGCCGTTGACGCTGCTGTTGAAGAAGCTGTATCGGATACCGAAGCAAAATAAGCTTTCATATGATTTTCAATCAACCGCCTGCATAGAATTTAACGGCAGGTGGTTGATTTGTTAGTGAAAAAAGCAGTTGCAGCATTGGTTTTGCTGCCGTTATTCACCCTGATTGCGGTTGCCGCTCCGACGGTTAATGCCAAAAGTGCTGTGGTGATGAACGCACAGACAGGCGAGATCGTTTTCGAAAAAAATGCCCATGTCCGCTGTTCAATGGCAAGCACGACAAAAATCATGACAGCCGTTCTTGCGCTCGAGTCGGGTAAAATGCTTGAAACCGTTACAGTCACTCCCGAAATGACGGGTGCTGACGGCACTTCAATCGGACTGAAAGTCGGTTATAAAATCCGATTGCTTGATTTGCTGTACGGTCTGATGCTGGAATCGGGGAATGACGCCGCCGATGCGATTGCCGTTTATATCGGCGGAAGCCATAAAAATTTTGCGGCGTTGATGAACCGTAAGGCCGCTGAAATCGGGATGACGGATACGAACTTTGTGACGGCATCCGGGCTTGATGACGAGAATCATTACACAACTGCATACGATATGGCACTTCTCGGCTCCTATGCCGTGAAGAAACCGGCATTCAGAGAGATCTGCTCCTGCAAAATAAAATCGGTGGATTTTATTGAGCCGGACATCAAATTGACGTTCTCCAATCATAACCGGCTTCTTTCGTCATATGACGGAGCAATCGGAATCAAGACCGGCTTTACAAAAAAGAGCGGGCGCTGTCTTGTGTCGGCGGCGGAGCGGGATGGTGTTTGCTTTGTGTGTGTTACGCTCAATGACGGCGATGACTGGAACGATCACCGAAAAATGCTTGATTTTGCGTTTGAAAACGTATTGGTGCAATCGATTGATGTCAACAATATTTACAGTGTTGCCGTTGAAGGGGCTGCCGTGTCAACCGTAAAGCTGGAGCCGCAGTCAGATTTTCTGAATATTTCCTGCGGCGAAAAGAAGATCGAGACAAGGGTATGCTTGCCTGAATTTGTCTATGCGCCTTTGAAAAAGGG
>JALEYA010000054.1 GCA_022779945.1 Oscillospiraceae bacterium
GAACTCAGCAACGGCTTATAACCGAACAAATGTTCTAATTCTATTGTACATCAGAAATTCCGTTTTGTCAAGTCCTCTGAACGGGTGGTGATTAAACAAGGCAGATCTCATACGGTCGCATGGTGACACCAATGCCGGGGTGCTTGGTACCTGATTGAAAGCTGAGTGCCCGAGCTGTGGGCTAAACTAAAATTTGTCGATCTGAAAGGCAATTTGTGCTTCTTGAATTTTACTCATTTTATTGATTTGCCTTTGTACAAATGCCGCCCGAGGATAGTCCCCCGGGCGGTTCATCTATATCCATAAAGTCTGAAGTTTTGCCTCCGACTTTCATTTTGTATCCGTTCCGCCGTGTTATACTTCGGCGGGTACTTCTTCAAACGTGATTTCTCCGTCCTTGAATTCACATTTGTACGTCTTGCCCTCGGTGATCACTCCCTCAAGCATCTTTTCCGAAAGCGGATCTTCTACCTTGGTCTGGATCGCACGGCGAAGCGGTCTTGCACCGTAAACCGGGTCAAAGCCCTTGTCGGCGACCATGTCAACCACGCTGTCCGCGAAGCGGATGCCGATCTTCATATTCATGAGCCTGTCTTTTGTCTGCTCAAGCAGCTTTCCGGCGATTTTGTGAATTTCGTCTTTCGTCAGCTGATTGAATACGATAATTTCGTCAACACGGTTGAGAAATTCGGGACGGAACGTGTTTTTCAGTTCGCCCATAACAGCGTCGTGAATTTTGCTGTCGCTCAGAGCGCCGCCCTCGTTTTCGCCTGAGAATCCGATCGACTTGTTGCCGCCGGCAATCAGCTTTGCGCCGACGTTCGAGGTCATGATGATAATGGTGTTCTTGAAGTTGACTTTTCTGCCCTGGGAGTCGGTCAGAATACCGTCGTCAAGAATCTGAAGCAGCATATTGAATACATCGGGGTGCGCTTTTTCGATTTCGTCGAAGAGCACCACGCTGTACGGCTTTCTTCTGACTTTTTCGGTCAGCTGTCCGCCCTCTTCGTAGCCGACATAGCCCGGAGGCGAGCCGACAAGACGGGAAACCGTGTGCTTTTCCATAAATTCGGACATATCGAAGCGGATTACGGCGTTTTCGTCGCCGAACATTGCCGCGCCGAGTGCCTTGCAAAGCTCTGTTTTTCCGACGCCGGTCGGCCCTAAGAAGATGAACGAACCCATCGGTCGTTTCGGATCCTTCAGTCCGCAGCGTCCTCTTCTCATTGCTCTTGCAACGGCGGAAACCGCCTTATCCTGCCCGACAATTCGCTTGTGAAGCTCGTCTTCCATCTCAAGAAGCCGTTGGCTTTCCTCTTTCGTAAGCTCCGAAACCGGGATTCCCGTCCAGCCGGACACGATGGACGCAACGGTGTGCGCCGTGACCTCGCCGGTGGTGCGTGTGGTTTCCTCTTTCCAGCTTGCGCGGGCACTTGTCAGCTTTGAGCGCAGTTCTTTTTCGCTGTCGCGAAGCGTGGCCGCCGTTTCAAAATCCTGCGCGCTGATTGCGGACGCTTTTTCTTCGTTGACCCGCTTGATATCGTCCTCAAGCTCTTTGATGTGCTCGGGAACAACGTAGGCGCTAAGTCTCACTTTCGAAGCCGCTTCGTCGATCAGGTCGATTGCTTTATCGGGCAGAAAACGGTCGGTGATGTACCGTGACGACATTTCGACCGCCGCTTCAATCGCTTCGTCGGTGATTTTGACCTTGTGGTGGGCTTCGTATTTGTCCTTCAGCCCCTTGAGAATTTCGACAGCCTCCGCCTGTGACGGCTCGTCAACGGTGACGGGCTGAAAACGTCTTTCGAGTGCGGCGTCCTTTTCGATATATTTGCGGTATTCGGCGATGGTTGTTGCACCGATAACCTGAAGCTCACTACGAGCCAGCGACGGTTTTAAGATGTTTGCTGCGTCAACGGCACCCTCCGCCGAGCCGGTGCCGATCAGGTTGTGCACCTCATCAATGAACAAAATGACGTCCTTTGCCTTGATGACCTCGTCAAGACAGTTCTTGATTCTTTCCTCAAAGTCGCCTCTGTACTTGGTGCCGGCGACCATGCTTGTCAGGTCAAGCGCAACGATTCTTTTGTCACAGAGAAGCTCGGGCACTTCGCCCTGTGCGATTTTCAAGGCAAGACCCTCGGCGATTGCGGTTTTGCCGACGCCGGGTTCACCGATCAGGCAGGGGTTGTTTTTGGTGCGTCTTGAAAGAATCTGAATGACCCGTTCGATTTCCTTTTCCCGCCCGATAACCGGGTCGATCTCGTTGTTCTTTGCCTTTTGGGTCAGATCCTGACCGTATTGGTCAAGCGTTGGGGTGGACGAGTTTTTGTTGGCAGTCGCTTTCTTCGGCGAAGAGGCAGAACCGTAGGCTCTTGAGGCTCCCGAGCCGCCCGAAAGCTCATCCAGAAGCATCGGGACAGATACGCCAAGCTCCGTAAGCAGAGAAACGGCACAGCTTTCGTCGTCGGAGAGAAGAGCCGCCAGAAGGTGTTCCGTGCCGACATAGCCGGCGTCGCTTCTTCTTGCAATCGAAACGGAAACCTGAATCATATTTTTGCATCTCGGGGTAAAGTCGTCGGGGGTCAGCACGGTCGGAATCCCGACGCCGATCTCTGACTTGACAAGCTGTTCAAGGCGGTCAAAGGTTACGCCTTTGGCAGAAAGCAGCTTTGTGGCGACACCGTTGTCCTCGCGGACAAGACCCATGAGAAGATGTTCGCTTCCGATATAGGTGTGGCCGAGATTTTCGGCAATTTCAACCGAGGAATTTAAGGCTCGGTTTGCTTTTTCCGTAAAACCGGTAAATTTATACATAAGATTAACTCCTTTTCTCGGTCAGTCGGAAAATGCATTCATTTACGGACTGACTGTTTATTGAAGAGCCTTTTTAATGGCGTCGGCTCTGATGACGTCACGCTGCGCAGAGGTGTATTTTTCACCTGCATCGGCGTTGATGGTTGCCGGCTGCATTTTCACAAGCAGGTTCGTCAGTGTTTCCGTCGGAACGTCGATAAGCCCTGCGGAAGCACCGATCCGGACATAGGAAATCAGCGAGGTGAACTCGTCACAGCTGATCATGTGTGCGCTTCTTAAAATACCGTAGGAGCGGTAGATTTTGTCGATGAACACATCGTCCTTTAAAAGCGACTGTCTTGCCTGACGCTCCTGCGAAATGATCTGCTCGGCAATCGAATTGAGGTTCTTGATCGCTGCCTCTTCGGAAATTCCGAGCGTGACCTGATTGCTTAACTGATAGATGTCTCCCGTCGGGCGGCTTCCCTCGCCGTAAGCACCGCGAAGGGTAAGACCCAATTTCGAGACGGTGGCGGCAAGGCGTGAAATCGCCGTGCTTTGGGAAAGGGCAGGCAGATGAAGCATCACCGATGCTCTCATGCCGGTGCCGAGGTTGGTCGGGCACTGGGTCAGATAGCCGATCCGGTCATCGAAGGCGATGCCAAGCGCAGACGAAAGCTTTTTGTCAAGCTGTCCGGCTTTTTCGAAGGCTTCTTTGAGACTGAGCCCCGGATAGATCACCTGAAGCCTTACATGATCCTCCTCACAAAGCATGACGCTGACGTCCTCGTCTTTGGAAAGAATCAGGGCTCTGCCTGTGCTGTCCGAAGCAAACTCGGGGCTGATTAAATGCTTTTCGGCAAGCGACACCGCCTGATAGGAAGTCAGGGCGGACATTTCGGTATAAAAAAGGCTGTCGTCGTCTTTCAAAAGCACGTCACGGACGGTTTCGTTTACCTTTTTGCGCTCGTTTTTATCAAGACGGTTGGGAAAGGGAAAATCCTTGAGATTTCTTGCAAGGCGAACCCTTGTGCTCAATACGATGTCGGAATCCTTACCTGAACTTTGATACCATGTCATTTTATTCGTCCTCCTTGAGTTCCTTGATTTTGTCCCGTAAAACCGCTGCCTGTTCAAAATTCTGCGCTTCAATTGCCTTTTTCATTTCGGCTTCCAGCGCGGCAATTTTCTCTTCGGGGGTTTCTTCCTTCTGCTCGGCTGCCGTTGTCGGTACCGTTTGTGCGGCGGGAACGGAGCCGACGTGTCTTGTCCGGCCGTGGATTCTTTGAATCGAGGGCAGGAGCTTGTCGAAGAATTTGTCATAGCAGTCTGCACAGCCGACCATACCGGTTTTAATGATATCGTCGAACGAACAGCCGCATTTTTCGCACCGGTCGGTTCTTGAGCCGGCAAGCGCTCTTGCACTGTCGCCGAAGAAGGATGAGAACAGATCCGGAAGATTCAGACTGAAATTATCGAAGAAATTGTCGTAGCCAAGGGCTGCGGCACATTCCTGACAAAGGTGGGCTTCGGTCGCTTCCCCGTTGACAACACGTTTAATGTGGGTGGTTGCCTCCCGTTTTGAACAGTTTTGACATAACATAATTCATTCCTCCTATGCTTGGTTAATCGGTGCTGACTGAAAGAAGCATCTGCTTGAAAATGGAAGCTCTGACTTCATCTCGCTGCGGCGGCTCGATCCGCTTCAAGGCGGTGTCGCTTGTTGCCGCAAGGATCAGCTTTGCATCGCTTTTTGAAATAATATCGTTATAAACAAGATTGACAAGAAAGTTGCTGCAGCTTTTGTCGTCGATCGAATTTCCGATGGCGTTGACAACGTGCATCAGAAGCGTGTCGCCGTTGTAGCTGACTCGGGTAATCCGGATACAGCCGCCGCCGCCCCGCTTGCTTTCGACGATGTAGCCGCGTTCGGGGGTGAAGCGGGAGGACAGAACGTAGTTGATCTGACTCGGGACACAGCCGATCCGCTGGGCGAGGGTGTTTCGCTGGATTTCAATTTCGTCGGCTTCCTCGAGCATTTCGCTTATCATATGAGCGATAACATTGGAAAGGTTCAACTTGTTTCATCTCCTTTTTTGACTTTGACTATCTTTGACCTTTTATGCCTTTATTATATCCCGTTCAGCGCAAAGGTCAAAGGTCAAAAAAGGTCAAAACGGATATTTTCGGCCTTGCTATTTTAAAATATCTCGTGTTTTCTTTGAATTTCTAAAAAAATCAAGATTTTTCATTGTTTTTGACTTTCGGGGACAAAGTTTGACCTTCCGCTTGGAAGCGGTCGGTGTGTTCAAGACTTTTTTGACCTTCACGTAGGTCAAAAGGA
>JALEYA010000066.1 GCA_022779945.1 Oscillospiraceae bacterium
AGTCAGAACGGGGATCATCAGCCTTGAAAAGCTTGTGAAACTGCTGAACGAAAACGCCAAAAAGCGTTTTGGAATCGGAAGCGAGATCAAAGAGGGCGAAAAAGCCGAGCTTACCGCTTTCGACTTAAATGAGGAATATACGATCAACCCCGATGTATTTCAGTCGATGGGAAAATCGAGCATTTTTGAGGGCGAAAAAGTTTTCGGAAAATGCCGGTTTACCTTCTGCGGCGGAAAGTTCGTGTATAAGAATTGATTTGAGGAAGGAGAAAGAAAATGAAGCAGAGTATTTTTACGGTCGCCGAAAATCGGAAAATAGCGTCGTCGGTGTATGAAATGACGCTTTCGGGCGACACTTCGGATATTACTGCTCCGGGGCAGTTTGTCAACATTCAGCTGGACGGCTTCTTTTTAAGACGGCCGATTTCCGTCTGCGACTGCGAAAACGGAACACTTCGGTTAATATATAAGGTGGTAGGTAAGGGCACGGAGTATATGTCAAAACTTACAAGCGGTACTGAATTAGATGTGCTGACGGGACTTGGCAACGGCTACAATACCGAAGTCAGCGGAGAAAGACCGCTTCTTTTGGGCGGCGGTGTCGGTGTTCCGCCGATGTTTATGCTCGCGAAAGAGCTTCTTGCCGAGGGAAAGGTTGTTACGGTCATTCTCGGCTTCAACACCGAAAGCGAGGTCTTTTACGAAGAAGAATTTAAGGCTCTCGGCGCAAGGGTTCTTGTCACAACCGCCGACGGCTCAAAGGGGATCAAAGGCTTTGTTACGGACGCTATGGATACAATAGACTACACTTACTTCTACACCTGCGGTCCCGAGCCGATGCTCAAAGCGGTTTACAATAAGAGTGTTACAAGCGGACAGTTCAGCTTTGAAGAAAGAATGGGCTGCGGCTTCGGTGCGTGCATGGGCTGTTCATGCAAAACAAAATACGGGAATAAACGAATCTGTAAAGACGGTCCCGTACTCGTAAAGGAGGAGATCATATGGTAGACCTGAGCGTTAATTTAAGCGGTCTTACGCTTGACAATCCCGTCATTCCTGCCTCGGGCACCTTTGGCTTCGGTTACGAATTTGCCGAGCTTTACGACATCAATATTCTCGGATCGTTTTCGTTCAAGGGAACAACAAGAGATCCCCGTTTCGGCAACCCCACACCGAGGATTGCCGAATGTGAAAGCGGCATGATCAACTCCGTCGGACTTCAGAATCCGGGTGTGGAAAAAGTGATCGCCGAGGAACTCCCGAAGCTGAAAAAGTGCTTTCACAAGCCTGTTATCGCAAATGTCAGCGGCTTTTCGCTTGACGAATATGTGACCTGCTGTGAAAAGCTCGACAAAGAAGAACAGGTCGGCATGCTCGAAGTCAACATCAGCTGTCCGAACGTTCACGGCGGCGGCATGAGCTTCGGCGTCTGCCCCGATTCGGCTTTTGAGGTCACAAAGGCGGTAAAGGCTGTTACAAAGAAGCCTGTCTATATCAAGCTTTCGCCGAATGTTACGGACATCACGGAAATCGCCGTTGCCTGCGAGGAAGCCGGTGCGGACGGTCTGAGCCTGATTAACACACTTTTGGGCATGAGAATAGACCTGAAAACGAAAAAGCCCGTTGTCGCAAACAAAATGGGCGGCTTTTCGGGAAAGGCGATTTTCCCCGTTGCGCTTCGCATGGTCTATCAGGTCTATGAAAAGGTCAACATCCCGATTATCGGCATGGGCGGCGTATCAAGTGCCGAGGACGTCATCGAAATGATGCTTGCCGGAGCGACAGCCGTACAGGTCGGCGCGGCCAATCTTGTCAACCCTTACGCCTGCCGGGATATTATCGAATCCCTTCCGGTGACGATGGAAAAATACAATATCAATTCACTTCAAGAAATCATAGGAGGAGCACACAATGGGTAAAGATGTAATTATTGCCTGCGACTTTAACGGCAAGGACGAATGCATGAAATTTCTTGACCGTTTCACCGAGGAAAAGCCGTATGTCAAAATCGGCATGGAGCTGTTTTATTCGGCAGGTCCGGATATCGTAAGAGAAATCAAAAAGAGAGGTCACAAGATTTTCCTTGACCTCAAGCTTCATGACATTCCGAACACCGTCAAAAAATCTATGGCGGTTTTGTCGGGTCTTGACGTGGATATGTGCAATCTGCACGCCGGCGGAACAAAAGCGATGATGGAAGCGGCACTTGAGGGTCTGACCCGTCCTGACGGCACAAGACCGCTTCTGATTGCCGTAACACAGCTGACTTCGACCAGTCAGGAAAGAATGAAAGAGGATCTGCTGATTGATAAACCCCTTGACGAAGTCGTCATGCACTACGCAAAATGTGCCGCCGACAGCGGTCTTGACGGTGTTGTCTGCTCGCCGCTTGAAGCCGGCAAGGTACACGACGTGTGCGGCAAGAATTTCCTGACCGTGACACCGGGCGTACGCTTTGCGGACGGTGACGTCGGCGATCAGGTCAGAGTCACGACCCCCGAAAAAGCAAAGGAAATCGGCTCAGACTACATCGTTGTCGGTCGCCCGATTACGCAGGCGGAAAACCCGGTGGAAGCATACAGAAGATGCGTTCGGGAATTTGTCGGATAAGTGTAGCGACTCCAATCTCGGTGTCGCCTTGCGACCGACAAACTAAAATTTGTCGCTCAACCAACCACGGCAATCCACCGACGAGAAATCAAAAATTGATTACGTTCCCGTCAGATGACATCAAATATCTGACATCTAATATCTAAAATCTATAACTTGGAGGTAACATTATGGAAACCATCGAAACAAAAGTTGCAAAAGCTCTTCTCTCCATCAAGGCGGTTTTCTTCCGCCCCGAAGAGCCGTTCACCTGGGCAAGCGGAATCAAAAGTCCCGTTTACTGTGATAATCGTCTGATTCTCACCGCACCGGAGGAAAGAATCACCGTGGAAACGGCAATCGCCGAAACGGTCAAAAAAGAGTACCCCGACTGCGAGGTGCTCATGGGTACTTCTACGGCCGGTATCGCTCATGCCGCAATCGCCGCTCATCTTTTGGGTATGCCCATGGGCTACGTCCGTTCGGGCGCCAAGGATCACGGAAGACAGAACCAGATCGAGGGCAGACTCGAAAAGGGTCGGAAGGTTGTTGTTATCGAGGATCTGATCTCCACCGGCGGAAGCGTTATCGAGGTCGTCAACGTACTTCGTGAAGCCGGCGCAGAGGTTCTCGGAATCGTCAGCATCTTCACCTACGGTATGCAAAAGGGTCTTGACCGACTTGCCGCCGCTGAGGTGAAAAATGTCAGCCTGACAAACTTCGACTGCATCGCAAAGGTTGCCGCCGAGCAGGGCTATATCAAGCCTGAGGATATTGAAAGACTCATCAAATTCCGCAATAATCCGAGCGACGAAAGCTGGATACACTAAAGGCCACACCGATTACGGCTTTGAGTTTAGAACACACAGAAAGGATCTTGAAAAAATGAGAAGCTTAATTGATATTCTCGATTTGTCAACAGCGGAGATCGATTCCCTGATTGATACGGCACTTGATATTATCGGTAATCCCGAAAAATATGCCCATAAATGTGCGGGCAAAAAATTAGCGACTCTTTTCTTTGAGCCGTCAACCAGAACAAGACTTTCGTTTGAAGCGGCTATGTATGAGCTCGGAGGCCACGTTCTCGGCTTTTCCGACTCGGGTTCCTCGTCAGCCTCAAAAGGCGAAAGCGTTTCGGACACCGTAAAGGTTGTCAGCTGTTACGCCGACATCATCGCCATGCGTCACCCGAAGGAGGGTGCGCCGCTTGTTGCTTCGATGAAGTCGGATGTGCCGATTATCAACGCAGGCGACGGCGGACACAACCATCCGACGCAGACGCTTGCGGATTTGCTGACCATCAAGCGTGAAAAGGGAACCTTTAACGGACTGACCGTCGGCTTCTGCGGCGACTTAAAGTTCGGCAGAACCGTTCATTCCCTCTTGGGCGCGCTGTCACGCTACGAAAACGTCCGCTTTGTGCTTGTTTCACCGCCGGAACTGACTGTTCCCGATTATCTGAAAAAAGAACTGCTTGACAAAAAGAACCTTGACTATATCGAAACGACCGACCTTGAAAGTGCAATGCCGGAGCTTGACATACTCTACATGACAAGAGTTCAGCGTGAACGCTTCTTCAACGAGCAGGACTATATCCGACTCAAAGACAGCTATATTCTCACGCCCGAAAAGCTTGTGAACGCAAAGCCCGATATGCGGATTCTCCATCCGCTTCCGAGAGTCAACGAGATTTCGGTTGCGGTGGACGACGACCCGAGAGCGTGCTATTTCAAGCAGGTATTAAACGGCAAATTTGTCAGAATGGCACTCATTTTAAAGCTTCTGGAG
>JALEYA010000088.1 GCA_022779945.1 Oscillospiraceae bacterium
TCTTGCTTTTTTCTTGCTTCTTGTGCTATCATATTCATGAGAAGTACTTCTTTCTTGGTTGATGTTTTGTGGTGAATTCATTATACCATATTTTGAAGTTACTTCTCTTTTTTATTGGGTCACATCATTTTAACACATACATTTTGAAATTTATTTTTTCCTTGACAAACCCCTTTTCTTCTGTTATAATGCATTACTGTCGCAGACTATGCGATATCCTTCCCCGGAGAAAAACCGGGGCAGAGACCATAAGGAGGTGCAAAAGTATGAACAACTATGAGGCTATGTTAGTATTTTCCGTTGCCAACGGCGAAGAAAGCGTACAGGCACTTGTTGAGAAGTTTACTTCCCTCATCGCCGCTCACGGCACTGTTGAAAGTGTTGACGACTGGAGCGTGCGCGATCTTGCTTACGAGATCGACTTCCAGAAGAAGGGACATTATTATCTCTACAACTTCTCAAGCAATCATGAGTTCCCGGCTGAGCTTGACCGTATCATCAAGATCACCGACGGTGTTCTCAATTCTCTTATCATCAGAAAGTAAGGGTTAAAAAATGATTAACAGTGTTGTACTTATGGGTCGCCTTACCGCTGACCCGGAACTTCGCACAACCACAACGGGTAAATCCGTCTGCTCGTTCAGCATTGCTGTTGACAGAGGCTATTCCAAAAACGCCGAAGAGCGTCAGACAGACTTCATCAACATCGTTGCTTGGGAAAATACCGCAAACTTTGTTTGCCGCTATTTTTCAAAAGGCTCGATGATTGCCATTCAGGGACAGATTCAGACACGCCGCTATGAAGACAAGACCGGCGCAAAAAGAACTGCTTTTGAAGTTGTTGCCAGAGAAGTCAGCTTCTGCGGCTCGAAGTCGGAGACAGGTACGGTTTCACGTCCGGCCGCCCCGGAGCAGCCGCCGGTTTATCAGAATGCGAACCAGAGCGATTTTGAAGAGATCACAGACGACGAAGATTTACCGTTCTGAGCGGAAACCGACTAAATTTATAAGGAGGATATTATCATGGCATATGAAAAGGGAAACGGCCGTCCGAACAGAAAGTCCCGCAAAAAGGTTTGCGCTTTCTGCGTAGAGAAGGCTGAAACAATCGATTACAAAGATGTTGCAAAGCTTCGCAAGTTCACTTCTGACAGAGCGAAGATTCTCCCGAGAAGAGTTACCGGCACTTGCGCACGTCATCAGCGTGAGCTTACCACCGCTATCAAGCGTGCCCGTCAGATCGCTCTTCTTCCCTACACAAGCGACTGATCCGTAACAACAAAACACAGCTCGAAAGCATTCGGCTTTCGGGCTGATTTTTTTGTTATCGGGGTTTATTTCAACGCCGCATCGACGGTCGGTTTGTGTTTTTCTGCTTTAGCTATTTCTATATTTCCACCTTTGCGCTAATGCCGCGCGGGCACATACCAATTAGCAGAAACTGCCTACACGGGAGAAAAAGCCCGACCAAGCAGAAACTATGGCGGCAGTGATGCCGTCCAACGGCCTTTCAGACGAAAAAGAAAGTAAACAAAGACGTTCTTTTAGTGCGTATTTTCTCAGCCGAGTTTTTTCTCGCCCTTTAGGGGCGGAGAAAAAACTGCGGGTCGAAAATGCTATTGACACTCTGTTCTATCGCCCCATATCCTTTGGAGTCAGGCATAGTGGGATTCAATTGAAAGGTACTAAGTTCTCTAACTACCTTTCTGTGTCGGTTAGTCACAGCCCCTCGATGCCTGACGCAGTAATTTTTCAGTTTTGTCTTTTTTGATGGTTTGCTTTCAGTCGGTAGGTGAAACCATAAATTGTGCTGAATATCGGTTTTAATAGTCCATTGCTGCAATTGCAACTAAAGACAGGAGAGAACAAACTGTCCAAAACAACTATGTCAAGACCACACTTAGTGTTTTACCTCCACGAAAAGCGTTCTTTGCATACTTTCTGACGCTTTGGTCAGAAAGTATGTACCCGCGCGGCATTAGCGCAAAGGTTAAAAGATAGAAACAGTTAAGGCAGAGAAGCACAGTTTGACCGATTGATAATAGCAAAGTCAGTATAACAAAGAAGTAAAAGCAGAGAAGAACAAGCCACCCGATTGCAAATAAAAAAGCGGAAATATCGAACAAATCAAAGCAAAACAATACAACCTGACCGACGCATATTCCGGCATTCCCCTGTCCAATACGATTTCCTCATTTGCTGCGAATACTTTTACACCCGTATTCGGCCGCAACATACTGCGCTCTTGCAATCAGCGCATCTTCAATCCCCAGACCCTGAAATTCACCGCCGATGATTCCGCTGTCCGTCACGGCAAACGGGTACTGCCGGCCGATGCCGTCGGTAACGGAAACCGACAGCAGCCCTGCCAGCCGACCGTTCATAAAAGCGGCAAGCAGGCAGTAACCCGTCTGACTTAAAACACCGTCAAATCGGTCAACAAGTTCCCGGTCAATCACGGGCGGCACGGAATATGTAAGAGTCAGTATGTCCTTGAGGTCGCCTCGGTCAGCTTTTCTGATAATAAAATTCACGGTCATCATCCTTTCCTATGGTGACAGAACATCAATTTAAGTCCCGTCACCCAAGATATATGACCGTGAGGACAAGTCTATGACTGTTATTCGCAGCCCGAATACAGCTTTTTATAAATTCCGTCAACACCCATCAGCTCGTCATGCGTACCCTGCTGTTCAATTCCGTTTTCGGTCAGGACAATGATTCGTGAAGCGTTTTTGATTGTGGTGAGTCTGTGAGCCACGGTAAGCGTTGTTCTGCCTTTGGAAAGGTCGGCAAGCGACTTTTTAATAATCATTTCGCTTTCGGCGTCGAGTGCGCTTGTCGCTTCGTCAAGAATGAGGATCGGCGGATTTTTCAGGAAGGCTCTTGCGATGCTGATCCGCTGTTTCTGTCCGCCGGAAAGCATGGTGCCTCTTTCCCCGATAAAGGTATCATAGCCGTTCGGAAGCTTTCGGATAAATTCGTCCGCACCCGCCTTTTTTGCCGCTTCAATCACCTCTTGCCGGGTGGCGTCCGGCTTTCCGTAAAGAATATTTTCGATGACTGTACCCGAAAAAAGATAGACATCCTGTTCGACGATGCCGATCGACTGCCGAAGCTCGGGTAAGGTGTAATCGTTGATGTTCTTGCCGTCAAGGGTAATCTCACCGCTGTCAAGCTGATAAAACCGTGCAATCAGACTGCAAAGAGTCGTTTTTCCGCTGCCGGACGGCCCGACAACGGCGATATTTTCGCCTTTGTTTACCGTCAGGTTGATGTTTTCAAGCACCTCACGGCTTTCTCCGTCATAGCTGAACGTGACGTTTTTAAATTCGATTTTTCCGTCCGTGTGTCGCTTTGCGGGTTCTTCCTCATCGGGCAGATAGCCGCTTTCCGGCTCGACCTGCATAATTTCCGCGAAGCGTTCAATGCCTGTGATGCCTTTTTCGAACTGTTCGGTGAATTCGACAATCCGCTTGACGGCCGCGATAAGCATGGCATCGTACAGCAGATAAGCGGCATAATCGGCGGTTGTAATTTTTCCGTTCAAAAGAAACAGTCCGCCGACAAGAATCATAATCACATACATCAGCCCGTCAAAAAAACGGACAACACAGCCGAGCCTTGCCATGTAACGGTACGAGCATTTCTGAATTTCGGCAAGCTGACCGCTTTCGGCATCAAAACGTTCCTGTTCGTGCTTTTCACGGGTGAACGATTTGACAACCCGGATTCCGAGCAAAGCCGTTTCGGTCCGGGCGTTGACCTCACCTGCCTGAACACGGCGGTCTTTGAAAGCCGTATGCATTTTTTTGCGAAAGTGCATCGTGCCGAAGTACATAAACGGCAAAGCCGCAAACGAAAGCAGGGTCAGCGGCAGATTGATCGTGCCGAGAATGACAAAGCTGACAATAATTTTGATCCCGGCGATGAAAAACTCTTCGGGGCAGTGGTGGGCAAATTCCGCAACATCAAACATATCCGTCGTAAGCCGTGACATCAGCTGACCGACCTTTGTGCCCGAAAAGTAGTCGAGCGGAAGCCGGAGAAGGTGAGCGAACATATCCTCACGCATACTTTTTTCGATTTTGACACCCATGGTGTGACCGACATAGGTCATATAATAGCCGGCAAGCATATCAACGCCTTTGAGTGCCATATAAAGCGCCGCAAGCGACAAAATCAGCTTGACCGTAAGAGAAGCCGGATCATTTACGGCAATATCCGTTATTTTCCGGGCAATCATCGGCAAAACAAGCTCACAAAGCGTCGTCAGCGCGGCGCAGAAAAGGTCAAGAGCGACCGTACCGCGAAAGCGCTTCATGTAAGGGAAAAACCATTGTTTTACCAGAGAATTTTTGTTTTTCATTTTATCACCGCTGTTTATAAATATTGCAGAAAAAGCCGCTCCGTAAGGAACAGCTTTTATCATCAAAATACCGCACGTTTATTTGTTCTTGTTTTGAATATACGCATCAATTGCTTCTGCGGCAGTCTTACCGGCACCCATAGCGAGAATAACCGTTGCGGCACCCGTTACGGCGTCACCGCCGGCAAAGACGCCCTCTCTTGAAGTCTGTCCGTGCTCGTCGGCAATAATGCCGCCCCAGCTCTGGGTTTCGAGTCCCTTGGTCGTGGACTTGATCAGCGGGTTCGGAGAAGTACCGAGCGCCATAATAACAACGTCAGCGTCCATTTCGAAGGTTTCGCCCTCGATGGGGACGGGTCTTGCTCTTCCCGAAGCGTCCGGCTCGCTGAGCTTCATCTTCTGACATTTGATGGAGCCGACACAGCCGTTTCCGTCGTTGCCGATTTCGATCGGTGAGCAAAGGAACTCGAACTTAATGCCCTCTTCGATTGCGTGCTCGATCTCTTCCTTTCTTGCGGGAAGCTCGGCTTTGGTTCTTCTGTAAACGATCGTGACTTCTGCTCCGAGTCTTCTTGCACAGCGGGCAGCATCCATGGCAACGTTACCGCCGCCGACAACGACTGCATGGTGTCCGTGAGCGATCGGAGTACTGCTGTGATCCTTGTAAGCCTTCATCAGATTGATACGGGTCAGAAATTCGTTCGCGGAGTATACGTCCTTGAGGTTTTCGCCCGGGATATTCATGAACTTCGGAAGACCGGCGCCCGAACCGATGAAAACGGATTCAAAACCGTATTCGTCCATCAGCTCGTCAACGGAAAGCGTACGTCCGGCAACGATGTTGGTGTCGATATCAACGCCCAAAGCCTTGAGGTTGTCAATTTCCTTCTGAACGATCGACTTCGGAAGACGGAATTCCGGGATTCCGTAAACCAGAACGCCGCCGGCAAGATGCAACGCCTCAAACACAACAACCTTGTAGCCCTTTTTGGCAAGGTCACCCGCGCAGGCAAGACCTGCGGGGCCGGAACCGATAACGGCAACCCTGTGTCCGTTCGGCTCGGGCTTGACGGGGGCATCGGTGCTGTGTGCATTGTGCCAGTCGGCAACAAAACGCTCGAGTCTGCCGATTCCGACGGGCTCGCCCTTGATGCCTCTTACGCACTTGCTTTCGCACTGAGTTTCCTGCGGACAAACTCTTCCGCAGACTGCCGGAAGCGAAGAAGAACGGGAGATAATGTTATACGCTTCTTCAAAGTCACCTTCGGCAACCTTGGCGATAAATTCGGGGATATAGATTTTTACCGGGCAGCCGGCAACGCAAGGCTTATTCTTGCAGTTCAGGCAGCGTTTTGCTTCGTCAATTGCGATCTCTTCGGTGTAGCCCAAAGCAACCTCTTTAAAATTTTTACTTCTTTCAACCGGATCCTGCGTCGGCATCGGATTCTTTTTAAGCGACATATTCGGCATAATTATCTGACCTCCTGATTGAACAGATTGCAAGCCTCTTCACGGGCATGACCCTCAAACTCTTTATACGTTGTACCTCTTGCCATAGCTTCGTCAAAGTCGATTTCGTGACCGTCAAATTCGGGACCGTCAACACAGGCAAACTTTGTTTTTCCGCCGACGGTAAGACGGCAGCCGCCGCACATTCCGGTTCCGTCGATCATAATCGGGTTCATGGAAGCGATGGTTTTTACATTATATTCCTTGGTAAGCTTGCAGACGAATTTCATCATGATAAGCGGACCGATCGTGATAACTTCGTCATATTCCTCGCCCGCATCAAGAAGTCTCTGAAGCGGAACGGTAACAACGTTCTTTTCCCCGGCCGAGCCGTCGTCCGTTGTCAGAATAAACTTGTCGGAAACGGCCTTGAACTCATCCTCGAGGATAACAAGATCCTTATTCCGGAAGCCCGCGATCGTGTGAACCTCACAGCCGTGCTCATGAAGCGCCTTTGCGACCGGATAAGCGATGGCACAGCCGACGCCGCCGCCGACAACGGCAACCTTCTTTAATCCTTCGGTCTTTGTTGCCTTGCCGAGCGGACCGACAAAGTCATGAAGGCAGTCACCCTCATTGAGATGATGCAGTCTCTCGGTCGTTCCGCCGACGATCTGATAAATAATGGTGATCGTGCCCTTTTCACGGTCAAAATCGGCAACGGTAAGAGGAATTCTTTCGCCCTCATCGTCAACACGAAGAATAATAAACTGACCGGGAAGAGCCTTTTTGGCAACAAGCGGAGCCTTGATTTCCATCAGCGATACGGTCGGATTCAGGTCTTTTTTTCTTACGATTTCGTACATATATTTACCTTCCTTCGAAATTATCTTTCACACACCGGGGGCCAAAATATACAAAACCCGGCTTTTTGGCTTTTTAATGATAGCACCGTTTGAGTCAAAAGTGAAATGCATTATTGATATATCGATATACGGTTATTGATATATCTTGACGAAAAAGGAAGAATATTGTAAACGGTTCGTAACCGTTAATTGCGAAATAATGACCTCTAACGGTATTTTATCATTCCGGGAAAAGTGGTAGAATGTATTATATAATATTTTCAGGAGGAAACATTATGGCGAAAAACAACCAAAACATCATAACACGGACTCTTGCTTGTATTCTGGTCGTAATTATGGCTGTAACGGCGGTGCCTTTCGGCGGCTTTTGCGCAAGTGCAGCCGGCAAAGCGGTGAAATACGGTTTTTACGGGCAGGACGGCAACAACATTCAGTTTGCGCTTTACGCCGACGGCACGCTTGAGTTCAGCGGAACGGGAAAAATGACCGATCATGTTGAATACGATTTCTGGCAAGAGAATGACGAGCTCTTTCCGTACGCTTCGTATAAATGGGTTCCGGATGAAGATGATCCGTGGGACGGCGTGTATTCATCGGATGAAGTCGTAAAAAAAATCATTATCAATAAGGGCATCACTTCAATCGGTGACTATGCCTTTTACGATTTTAACGCACTTACCGAAGTCGTTATTGCCGACACGGTAACCTATATCGGAAAATCCGCATTTGAATGCTGTTACAATCTGAAATCCATTCAGCTTCCGTCAAAGCTTACAACTGTTGACAGCTACGCTTTTTTCCGTACCGGATTAAAAGAAGTCACTGTCCCGTCAAGCGTTAAGATCATTGAAAACAATGCATTCGGTTATTGCGGCGCTTATATATCGGATCCCGAAAAAGTCAGCGGCTTCACCGTCAAAGGCTACAACAACACCGCCGCCCAGAAATATGCCAAAGACAACGGCTTCAAATTCGTGTCTCTTGACGTTCACAAGCACACCGTTAAGTCTCCGAAAATCACCAAGGCCACCTTCACCAAGGACGGCGTAAGCACCGGAACCTGCTCCGGCTGCAAAAAGACCGTCAAAACCGTCATTTACAAGGTTTCATATGTGAAGCTTTCGGCGACAAAATATGCCTATAACGGAAAAATTCACACCCCCGCCGTCACGGTAAAAGACAGCAAGGGAAAAACACTGAAGCTGAACACCGATTACACCGTTTCCTACTCCTCGGGAAGAAAGTACCCCGGACAGTATGCGGTCAAAATCACCTTGAAAGGTAACTACAGCGGTACCAGGACCCTTTACTACAGCATCGTTCCGGCAACC
>JALEYA010000089.1 GCA_022779945.1 Oscillospiraceae bacterium
TCTTGCTTTTTTCTTGCTTCTTGTGCTATCATATTCATGAGAAGTACTTCTTTCTTGGTTGATGTTTTGTGGTGAATTCATTATACCATATTTTGAAGTTACTTCTCTTTTTTATTGGGTCACATCATTTTAACACATACAAAATCGGGCAGATAATTCCCGGAACTGTGTGCTTGACAAAATACAGATGATTGTTATATAATGTAGATCTGTAAGTTTGCACTTACAAAAGTCAATCTCAAAAACATCCCGGCATTCGTCATAGCACACAACTAATGCCGTCTTTGTCGTTCTCAATCCTTGAAATACACAGAGTATGTCTGCGGATTTTTGCCTAAAATCCGGCATCATTTGTGCACTATGCCAAACGCCGTGAGTTTTTAAGATTGCCTGAACCTGAAAAGCGTCGGACTTATGTTGCTATACTTCGTTTACTTCTCGGATTGTGCACTCCGAGCAATATGTCCCGTTTTAATAAATTCAAAGGAGGTAGACAAAATGAAAAGAACCTATCAACCCAAAAAGCGTCACAGAAAGATGGAACACGGCTTCCGTAAAAGAATGTCCACAAAAAACGGCCGCAAGGTTCTTGCCCGCAGACGTGCGAAGGGCAGAAAGCAGCTTACTTATTGATTGGCTGCCACATTAATTTTGGCGTTGGGGTAGATTGACTTGCTTAAATACGTTACATTAAACCAGAACAAGGACTTTTTGCGCCTGTATTATCGGGGCAAGTCCTTTGCTAAGCCTGCCATTGTGGTTTACGCTATGAAAAACCGTCATGGCGTTTGCCGCGTGGGAATGACTGCAAGCAAGAAGATCGGAAATGCCGTCGAACGCAACCGCTCCCGTAGGATTATCAGAGCCGCTTATCAGTCTGTGTTCAAGGACGAAACCTTTAACGGCAGCTGGGATCTGGTTTTTGTTGCAAGAACAAAGACGAAATACCGGAAAAGTACCGCCGTAAAAAGGGAAATGACGGAATGTCTGAAAAAGCTGGGGGTAATAGCGTGAATTCTTATGTGAAAGGAAGAAGCACCGGACTGATAAAAAAGATTCGTCTTTTTGCGGATTTTGTCCGTGTGTGAATGGCGCTTAAAATGAAAACATTCCTTTTAAAAGCCATACGCTTTTACAGAAAGCATATTTCACCTCATTTGCCGCCTATGTGCAAGTATTATCCGACCTGCTCGTGCTATGCGATTGAAGCAATCGAAACGCATGGGGCTTTGAAGGGCGGGCTTCTTGCCTTGTACCGGCTTTTACGGTGCAATCCTCTTTCGGCGGGGGGCTACGATCCCGTTCCGCCCAAAAAGGACAAGCACAAGAACTGTCCGCACGACTGAGTGCTCTTTCAGTCAAACGGAATAATTTTACGGAGGAAAACAAATGCTATCTTTTCTCTATGAGATTTTCGGTTTCCTTTTCCGGATTCTATACGATTTTATCGGTAATTACGGTTTAGCGCTTCTTATTTTTACGCTGTTTTTCCGTATCCTTATTCTGCCGTCAAGCATCAAGCAGCAAAAAAGCTCGGCAAAGACGGTCAGAATGCAGCCGAAGATCCGCCGGATTCAGGAAAAGTACAAGGACTATGCACCGAATGAAAGAAACCAGAAAATTCAGCAGGAAACCAACGAACTTTATCAGAGAGAGGGCTACAGCGCCATGACGGCCGGTTGTCTGCCTCTTGTGTTCCAGCTTCCTATTCTTTACGGTCTTTACGGAATCGTCCGTGAACCGCTCAAGTACGTTTTGAAAATCCCCAACGAGCTTATCAATGCTCTGACCGCGGTGGCTTCCAACGCCATGACCGTCAGCGGCGGAAACAAGGCATACGTGGAAGCGTCGCTTATTGCAAACATTGATCAGCTCGCTTACAAAATCCCCGAAACTGCGGCGAAATATGCCGCTGATATCGACAAGATCCGGAACTTTGACTTCAAGGTTTTCGGTATTGATCTCGGCGGAATTCCGCAGTTTGATACCTTCAAATCCTTCGGCACGGCATCAACCGAAGCGAAGATCCTTTTGCTGATCCCGATTCTTTGTTTCGCAAGCTCCATGCTGACAAGCGTACTGACGCAGGTACGCCAGAAAAAGAGCAATCCGAACATGGAAAATGCGCAGATGATGGGCTGTATGATGCTCATGATGCCGCTGATGTCCCTTTGGTTCAGCTTCCAGTTCCCCGCAGGTATGGGTATGTACTGGATTCTTTCGAACCTGATCGCTTTCGTCCAGACGCTGATTCTCGGCCACATCTATTCACCGAGAAAGACGATTGCAAGACTGATGGTTGACGAAACGATTGAAAAGCGTTCTTACGAAAAGGCAAGAAAAAAAGCCCTTGAGAACGCAAACGAAGATTAAATGAAAGTTATTATCTGAAAAAACGGTGGTGATACTATGATACACGAAGCAACAGCAACGGGTGAAACCGTTGAAATCGCGGCGGCGAACGCCATAAAAATGCTTGCCGCTCCGCTTGAGGCCGAAGTGAGAACCGAAATCCTCGAAATACCGAAGAAAAAGGTGCTCGGTCTTTTCGGCGGTGCTCCCGCCAAGGTAAGGGCCTATTATGAAGCGCCCGACGCACCGAAAGAGGCTGTCAAAGCAAAGCCTGCACCGAAGGCCGCTCCTGCTCCGACAGCAAAGAAGCCTCAGCCGGTCGCCAAAAAGGCGGAAGCTCCGAAGGCTCAGCAGCCGCAGGCAAAACCCGAAGAAGTGACGGCTGAACCGGAACGTCAAAAAATCGAAATCGATGCTTCCAAGCCCGGACTTCAGGCGGCAAGAGATTATCTTGTACAGATTATTTCACTTATGGGTGCCGAAAAGGTTGATATTGAAGCGTTCCGGCTTGCAGACGGTGAAGTTCTTCTTGAAATCGACTGCGGAGACGATTACGGTCTTGTGATCGGCAGACGCGGCGAAACCCTCGATTCGATTCAGTATCTTACGAGACTGACAGCCAACAAAAAGAAGTCGGAAGGCGAATACACAAGAGTTTCCGTAAACGTCGGTAATTACCGTGAAAAAAGAAAGCACACACTCGCTGAGCTTGCCAAAAAGAACAGCACAAAGGTGCTCAAATACGGACGCAACGTAACGTTTGAGCCGATGAACCCGTACGAAAGACGCATTATTCATACGACGGTTCAGGAAATTGAGGGTGTAACCTCTTATTCGGTCGGCTCCGACGCAGAAAGACGCGTTGTCATCACGCTCGAAGAGGGCGTAAAGCCGACGCATCCGTCAAAGGGCGGTTACAACAACCGTTCAAGAGGCGGCAGAGGTCGTCAGGGCGGACGCGGTTCGAGAAAGAACAACAGCTATAAGCCGGATGCTCCGACAAGAGCACCGAAAACCGACGCAGGAGCCGAGGGCTTCTCGCTGTACGGAAAGCTGAACTAATAACAACCTCTAAAGAAGAAACCGATAAGATGCTTGCTTGACAGGCGGTGCTTATCGGCTTTTGTTTTTTTTAGGCAACCTCTAAAAACTCACGGCGTTTGGCATGGTGCACAAATGATGTCGGATTTTAGGCAAAAATCCGTAGACATACTCTGTGTATTTCAAGGATTTTTAACGACAAAGACGGCATTAGTTGGGCATTATGACGAATGCCGGGACGTTTTTAGAGGTTGCCTTTAGGTGATATAGTCTCTTAATTTATCGGCGAGCTGTTCAAGCTCGTCTTTTTCCGTGTAAAGAATCTTCAAAATACCGGATAAGCGGCTGATCTCTTTGAAGTCCGCGCTTTTTTTGGCGTTCTTCATCTTCTTCAGATAGGATTCAATCACGTCTTTTTGTGTTTCGATCGCCGATTTGTATTCCGTATAAAGGCGCTCATATTCCAATATTTCTACCTCCGTTATGTAAATGAAAAATCGGTTAACAGTCAATTTTTTTCGGCTTTCCGGTCAAAGGATCCCGGATGGTTCGTTGTTTTCCGAAAATGATGTAGTCCGACGACACCTTGTAAAAGGAAGCGAGCTTTTTGATTTCGAGCATGGTGGCATCTTTTCCGTTCTTTTCGATTTCACCAAGCCGCTTTTCACCGATTCCTGTTTTTTCGCCGACTTCTTTTCGACTCAGGAACTGGCTTTCTCTGATCTGAAAAAGGCGTTTGCCTGTTTCAGCCGATGAAAAGCCGTCGCCGGGACAAACAGTGCTTTGTTTTAAAAGGACTTTTGCCGTCTTTTCGCTTTCCGTTCCGTAACGGTACTCTATGGCATATTTTAGGCTGTCATAAAGCGTGTTGTTGATTTTATCGAAACGGCGATAGACCGCTGAGCGGGACATATCGGTCATTTTCGCAATCTCCTCTTTTGAAAAGCCTTTGTACCAATGAAGCCTGACCAACAGCCTGTCCTGCTGACAAAGCTCATTGTGAATCACCCGACGAACGAGCTCGTTGAGCTCTGCTTTCCGTTGCCGTATGATATAATCCTCAAGTTCCTGCGCGTCCTTGGCTTGCCAGGCGGCAAAAGCCTGCTTTGCGTAATAGGCGTCGCTGATATCGAAACTGTTTTCCATAGTATACGTCTCCTTTCGTTCAGGAATAACTGAATGCGTAGATGAAATCGAACAAATGTTCGAACAATTTCATTTTAGAGCAGTTTTTCCTGTTTGTCAAGACCAAACGAAAAAAGGCAAGCTGAGAGTACAAAGATACGGATTTTGAAGGGGAAAACGGAGAATTTTCGGCTTTTGTTTTAGCTAATGTTAAAGTTAAACAAGTACTATAAAACGGTAAAAAGCAGCTTTTTGGCGCGGCGGCAACGGTTTTTTTGTCAATTTGGGTAAATCACTTGCTTTTTTTGCCTGAATAGTATAAAATAATCTTTACGCTTTGGGTGACGTATATAATCGAAAGATTGCTTCTCGTTGCCCTTTACAGTCAGCTGTTAGAAAAAATAAGTAAAGGATGAGTTTTCAGATGGCAAAACAAGAAAAATCAGCCGCAGAGCTTTATCGTGAGGAGAGAAAGGCCCGTATTGCCAAGTCTGCGAAGAAAAACGCAAAAAAATCAATCAGTGCGGATTCCAGCGCAAAGCTGGCGAAGGTGATTTCCGTTATTCTGGTTCTTGCGCTTCTCGGCGGTATCGCCGGAATGGGTGTGAATCTTTCGGGCGTTGTTGACCGCAGCCGAACGGCCATGTATGTCGGCGACGTAAAAGTTTCACAGCCGGAATACAGCTATTACTACAATAATATGTATCAGCAGTGTGCTCAGTACGCTCAATATGCGGCTTACGGCTATTCAATGTATGATATCGGCTTCGATACGTCTTCGACTCCGGACACGCAGGAATATTCAGGCTACTTCGGCGATATCGAAGGCTTCCCTGAGGATAAGACCCCGATGTGGACCGATTATTTTGATTATGCCGCAAAGCAGAGACTTCAGTATACCAAGGCTTGTGTAAAGGAGGCCGAAAAGCTTGGTCTTACCTTGAGCGAAGAAGATTATGCCTCGATTGACTCCACAATTGAGGAGATGGAAGCGAGCGCAAAGAAAAATAACTATTCTCTTTCTTCTTATCTTCGTGCAAGTGTGGACAAAGGTATGTCCGTAGGCATTTTCAAGAAGATTCTTGAAGAAAATCAGCTGGCTCAGCTTGTTGAGAAGACGAAGACCGACGAACTTTCAAAGGGCTACACCGCAAAGCAGGTTGCTGCGGAATACGATAAAAACACAATCAATTACGCAACGGTAACCTTCAGATCCTATGTGATCAATGCCGAGACCGTTGAAGATAAAGAAGCCGGCACCTCTGCGGCAACAAAAGAAACCATGGCCGCCGCCAAGAAGGTTGCCGATAAGCTCGCCGCCGATTCCAAGGATGAAGCAAGCTTCAAGGCTGCTGTCAGTGAGATTGAAAAGGCAAACAAAAACAAGGATTACAAGAAGTTCCTTACCGATGATTCGCTTACGCTTCAAAGTGATGTAAACAATGAAACTCTTTCGCAAAGTGTCAGCGATGAAGGCCTTACCAAATGGCTCTTCTCTGCCAAGACCGCAAAGAACTCGACTTACGTTCTTGAAAACGCAGAAACCGGTTATACGGTATATCTGATGGTTGACCCGTCCCACAAGGCTCCGGACGCCGACACATATGACGTAAGACACATTCTCATTGAGTTCCCCAAAGAGGAAGAGGAAACGACCGGGACGGAAGAAACAGCAGAGGAAGCAACAGAAGAATCCGAGGAAACAACCGCCGAGGGCGAGACAACAGCCGAAGCTGCCGATGCAGCCGAGACGACCACCGAAAAGACCACCGAAAAAGAGACAACCGCAGCTCCCGAAATTAAGGTTGAAACGCTTGATGTTTCCAAATACAGTGATGTTACAATCGACCTTGCCGTAAACGGCGACACCGCAACGGATAAGGAAACGTATAAGAAGGCACAGGATATTCTCAAGGAATATCTTGACGGTGACAGAACAGCTGCTTCCTTTGCAAAGCTTGCTACGGAATACACCGCCGACAGCAACGGCGCTGACGGAGGACTTTATACGGATGTTGAAAAGGGCAAGATGGTTTCTGAATTTGAAGATTGGTGCCTGAAAGACGGACGTAAAGAAGGCGACGTCGGCATCGTTGAAACCACATACGGCTATCACATCATGTATTTCGTAAAACGCGGCGTAAAGACATGGGATAAGGATGTAAGAAATGCTCTTGCTTCTACGGAAGTTGCAGAATACAGCGAAAACCTTGCAAAAGGAGACAACGTAAAGATTTCTCAGGAAAACGACAAGGCTCTTGCCGCTTCGGAGGAATTCCTTGTTAAACTTGTCAAGAACAACATCAATAATTCCCAGCAGTCTCTTGCAGGCTGAGAACAAGAAAAAGAAACAAGACTGACTTCATTTTGAGGTCAGTCTTAATTTTTTTGTTCCGCGCTAAATGCGTCAGTTCCTGCTTTTCGTTTTATTGATGCTTCCCAATATAATCGAGAACGTCTCCGACGGTCTTAATCATCATTAATTCACTGTCCGTAAATTCAATTCCGAACTCGTCTTCGACATCTCCTGCCATTTCCGCAAGAGCGTAAGAGTTTAAGCCCAGATCTCTTAAAATCAAGGTATCCTCCGTGATCGTTTTATCGGTTACTTCGGTGTAATTGCTGAGTATGGCAATGAGTCTTTCAAGCATGGACGTTATCTCCTTTTTTGATGGTCTCGTATTCTCTTTTAATCTTCATGGTCGGGGTCTTTGAAAATTCATGCTCCCTGATGATGACCCTTTCGATGTTTTTATACGTCGGAACCGACCGGTTATAGGCATCAACGGCTTCGTTAACTGTTTTTTCTGTTTGCTCAGCAGTATTCTTTCCCTCGGGAAAAATCTCGGCTGTTATTTTTCCGCCTTTTTCATAAACAACGATTTCACGGATGCAGTTGTGATGGCTCAGCGCATTTTCGATCTCTTCGGGCGAAACGTTTTTGCCGTTCGAAAGAATGATGAGGTTCTTTTTTCTTCCTGTCAGATAAAGAAACCCGTCCATGTCTGTTTTTCCGAGGTCGCCTGTCTGAAACCATCCGTCAGCAGTTTTGCTGTGTTCGCTGTCGGGACTGTCAAGATAGCCTGAAAAAACGTTTGCCCCCTTAACTTCGATGTTTCCGATTCCGTTTTCGTCCTTGTCGGTGATGCGGATTTCGTTACAGCAAAGGGGCTGACCGACCGACAGCGAACGACAGCTGCTTTTTCGGTTGACGCAGACAACGGGAGCACATTCGGTGATGCCGTAGCCGTTGAAAAAATCGATTCCGAAGTCAGAAAAACCATTGACACAGTCTTCACTGACCGCAGCGCCGCCGCAGACGATTCCCTCAAGCTCACCGCCGAGAGAAGCAAGTATCTCCCGAAAAATTTTGCGCCGGGCATCGATATGAAACTTCAGAAGAAAGCGGCTTAATCGAATCGCACTTTCCATTCTTTTGCTTTTACCCGCAGCTTCGGCGGACGCCCAAATTTTTTTATACATCGTTTCTGCCATTATCGGCACGAGAACGAGCGCCTGCGGGCGGAAAAACGCAACATCCTTTGCCAACCGTCGGACACTTGAACTGATAAAAAGCTCACAGCCCTTGAGCATCGGAACCAGAATGCCGGCAACAAGTCCGAACATATGGTGGGCGGGAAGTATGAGCAGACATTTTTTGTAGTTTTCGACAGCCCGTGCGGCTGCAACGGCATCGGAAATGATATTCTCATGGCTTAAAAGAACGCCTTTGCTTTGACCGGTCGTCCCTGAAGTGAAAACGACCGCGGCTTCCGTGTCACGCGGGAGACAGTCGGGCAGGTGAAAGCCGTCGGGTTCGGTTTTCATGAGTTCTTTGATCCGGCGAAGCGGAAAAAGGCTCAGCTTGTCCTTCCGGACACAGGCTTCGGTTTTTTCGGCGTATTCCGTCGAATAAATCACGGCCGCACAACCGCTTCTTTTGAAAACAGACGAAAGCTCATTTTCGGGAATCTCCTTGTCAACAGGGACAACACTTGCACCGATACAGACAACAGAAAAATAGGAAACGATCCATTCGTAGCTGTTGGCTCCGATCAGGGCGATCCGTTTTCCCGAAAGTCCGAGACGGGAAAAGGCACCGGAAAGACGGCTGACATCGGAATAAAAACTGTTGAAAGATACCGTTTGCTTTTCTTCTTTGCGTATCCTGAAGGAAAAAGCCGGAGATTCGCCGAAGTTGTCACGACAAAACAGAAGCATTTCATTAAAGCTGTGCAGATTGAAAACCGGTTCTTTCTTTTCGGCTTTTCGGCTCATGAGAATCCTCCGTATGTTACAAATTTCCGATTCTTGTCACATTTAATGTATCACACGGTTATGAAAGAAACGTTAAGAATATTCGTCAGAAGTTTTAATTAACGATACAAAAATACCTTTTGTGTTGACGATACTTTCCAAAAGAACGGAAGAACAATATCCCGAGCCGCATTATGCATATTTTTCTTTGTCTCGGAGAAAATATCTTTGAAGAAAACCAAAAAAATTCGGCTTTCTTTTCGTCGAAAGGAGTGTATTATGTCGATTTCAAATAAAGAGTACGATAAGATGGCTAAAAAAGCGTCCCCGAACTCGCCTGTTTTGCTTGACTGTCTGAAGGCGTTTTTGTTCGGAGGAGCTATTTGCTGTTTTGCGGAAGGCTTGAGTCAGGCGTTTAAAAAGACAACGATGACGCAGGCGGAAAGCAAGACGCTTGTGCTGACGATTCTGATTGCGATTACGGCCGTTCTGACGGGGTTCGGTGTGTTTGACAAGATTGCGAAGCACGCCGGCGCAGGCACAATGGTGCCGATTACGGGATTTGCCAACTCGATCGTTTCGCCGGCGATGGAATTTAAAAGTGAGGGCTTTGTGCTCGGAACCTGTGCGCAGATGTTCCATATAGCCGGGCCGGTCATCGTTTTCGGCTGCGGAAGCGCAGCGGTATACGGTTTTATTATTTATCTGATTCAGCTTTTGAGGTAAGAAAAATGGCAATAAGACAGGGAAACAATACGATTCTATTGGAAACAAAGCCCGAAATCATTTCGAATGCCGCCGTCGCCGGTAAAAAGGAAGGCGAGGGACCGCTTGCCAAATACTTTGATGAAGTCTTTTTTGACGGAACGCTTGGTATGGACTCGTGGGAAAAGGCGGAAAGCAGACTGCTCAAGTCGGCGGCCGAAAAAGCGATCGCCAAGGCAAATCTTCGGGCAAGCCAGGTGCAGGCGATTTTTTCGGGCGATCTTCTCAACCAATGCACCGGCTCATCGTTCGGTATCAGAGGGCTGGGAATTCCTTTTGCGGGACTGTTTTCCGCCTGTTCGACAATGTCGCTGAGTCTGGCGTTGGCGTCATTGGCGATGGAAACGGGTGCCTTTGCATACACCGCCGCGGCAACCTGCTCGCATTTTTGTTCAGCGGAAAAGCAGTTCCGACTGCCGCTTGAATACGGAGGACAGCGAACACCGACAGCACAATGGACAGTAACGGGGGCGGGAGCGGCGATACTCGGGAAGAGGCAGCATGAGTCAAACCCGTACATTGATGCGGTTCACATCGGAAAAATTGTTGATTACGACATTACGGACGCGAACAATATGGGTGCGGCAATGGCACCTGCCGCGTGTGACACCATTTGCGGCTTTTTAAAAGATACCGACACCGTACCGTCCGACTACGATATGATTCTGACCGGAGACTTGGGCAAGGTCGGAAGCGAACTGCTGTGTCAGCTGACGGAAAAGGAACACGGTATCAATATCAGAAGTGTTCACCGTGACTGCGGACTGATGATTTTTGATCTTGACAAGCAGGACGTTCATGCGGGCGGTTCGGGCTGTGGCTGCAGTGCAAGTGTGCTGTGCTCCTATATCTTAAATTCGATGAGAAAAAACAAATTCAAGAAGATACTCTTTGCCGCAACCGGTGCGCTGATGTCGCCCGTTTCCTCCCTTCAGGGAGAGAGCATACCGGGTATCTCCCATGCGGTAAGAATTCTGAAAGATTGAAAAGGGAGGGGTTTAATTTGAATGCGTTTTCGGTTTTTAAAGCGATGTTTTGCCTTTTGAGATGCGGGCATTTCCTTTATACTGCCAAAAAAATTGTGTCGGTTCTGACAATGATCCTTTTTGTGTGCTCGGTCGGACTTTGTGTTTTCGGCGATAATAAGCGGATGAAGCGTTTGGCGTCAAAGATGAAGGCGGTGATAAAATGACGGTCTTTCTGGCTCTTTTAAAGGCCTTTCTGGTCGGCGGTCTGATCTGTGTGATCGGTCAGCTTCTGATTGATCTGACAAAGCTGACACCCGGCAAAATTCTTGTGCTGTTCGTTGTTGTCGGAGTGGTTCTCGGGGCGCTCGGTCTTTATGCACCGGTTGTCCGTTTTGCCGGCTGCGGAGCGACGATACCGCTTGTCGGCTTCGGGTACAATCTTGCGGAAAAAACGAAGCTTGCTGTAAGTCAGGAGGGTCTTATGGGTGTTCTGACGGGGCCATTGTGTGCGGCTTCGGCAGGAATTATGGCGGCAATCCTCGGCGGACTGATCGTTGCGCTGTTTGCAAAGCCGAAGGAAAAGTAGAAAGCGGAACAAAACGTGTCCTTTCCGATTCGGGAGGGACTTATTTGATTTATTCTTGTGGGTATAGCCGATCAGTTTTAAACAATGGTAATCCGGAACATTCTTGCTTGTTTTCGACCTTTATTATTTCTTACATAAAAATCTGTAAAAAAAAATCAAAAAACTGTTGACAAACGGAAAACACCGTACTATAATAATACCAACCTAAACGGTAGGTGGAAAGCAGGTGGCCCAATGCCGAGAGATTTTCAGGAATTATTAAGAGCCAACTTCCGTTTCGGACGAATGTGTTGCTGTTGTAACGCCTAAAGATTCCGTATAAAAAACACATTTAAAGAAACGAAAGGAAGTACTTATTATGTCAAACAATTATAAATTCGAAACCCTCCAGCTTCACGTCGGTCAGGAAACGCCTGACCCAGCAACCGATTCGCGTGCTGTTCCCATTTATCAGACAACCTCTTACGTTTTCAGAAACTGCGAGCACGCTGCCGCAAGGTTCGGACTTGCCGACGCCGGCAACATCTACGGAAGACTGACCAACTCCACACAGGACGTCTTTGAAAAGAGAATTGCCGCTTTGGAGGGCGGTATCGCCGCTTTGGCTGTTGCTTCCGGCGCCGCTGCTATTACATACACGATTGAGGCACTTGCCCAGAACGGCGGTCACATTGTGGCGCAGAAGACGATTTATGGAGGAAGCTACAATCTTTTGGCGCATACGCTCCCGAATTTCGGCATTACCGCAAGCTTCGTCAATATTCACGATCTCAGTGAAGTTGAAGCCGCCATTCAGGATAATACAAGAGCGATCTACATCGAAACACTCGGAAACCCGAACAGCGATATTCCCGATATCGACGCTTTGGCTTCGCTTGCTCATAAGCACGGACTTCCGCTTGTAGTCGACAACACTTTCGGTACTCCTTACCTGATCCGACCGATTGAGCACGGCGCAGATATCGTTGTCCACTCTGCCACCAAGTTCATCGGCGGTCACGGCACGACCCTCGGCGGCATTATCGTCGATTCCGGCAAGTTTGACTGGGCGGCGTCCGGCAATTATCCCGCAATCGCCGCACCGAACCCGAGCTATCACGGTGTATCCTTCACCGCCGCCGCAGGTCCTGCCGCATTTGTTACCTATATCCGTGCGATTTTGCTTCGTGATACGGGCGCAACCATTTCACCGTTTGCCGCTTTCCTGCTTTTGCAGGGTGTCGAGACACTTTCTCTGCGTCTTGAACGGCACGCGGAAAACACGAAGAAGGTTATAGAGTATCTTGTAAACAATCCCAAGGTTGAGCACGTCAACCATCCGTCGCTTCCCGATCATCCCGACCATGCACTTTATGAAAAATACTTCCCGCAGGGCGGCGGTTCGATCTTCACCTTTGAAATCAAGGGCGGAGTCAAAGAAGCGCACACCTTCATCGACAACCTCGGGATTTTCTCGCTTCTTGCCAATGTGGCCGACGTCAAGAGCCTTGTCATTCATCCGGCGACCACGACGCATAGCCAGCTGAATGATGCTGAGCTTCTTGACCAGGGAATCAAGCCGAACACGATCCGTCTTTCCATTGGTACGGAAAACATTGATGATATTATCGCCGACCTTCAAAAAGGCTTCGACGCTGTTGAGTAATTCAGAATAGGAGATCAATATTATGTCTAAGATTTATGCATCCGCCGACCAGCTCATCGGCAAAACACCGCTTCTTGAGCTGACACATATCGAAAAAGCGTTGGGATTAAAAGCAAAAATCCTCGCAAAGCTTGAATATTTCAATCCCGCCGGCTCCGTGAAGGACAGAATCGCCAAGGCGATGATTGACGACGCGGAAAAAAGCGGAAAGCTGAAGTCCGGTTCGGTGATTATCGAGCCGACCTCGGGCAATACGGGCATCGGTCTTGCCGCCGTTGCCGCCGCAAGAGGCTACCGGATCATTATTGTGATGCCCGAAACGATGTCTGTCGAGCGCAGACAGCTGATGAAAGCCTACGGTGCCGAACTGGTTCTCACCGAGGGCGCAAAAGGCATGAAGGGTGCCATCGCAAAGGCGGACGAGCTTTCGAAAGAAATCCCGAACAGCTTCATTCCCGGTCAGTTTGTCAATCCTGCTAACCCCGAGGCGCACCGCGAGACAACCGGTCCCGAAATCTTTGAAGACACCGACGGCGAAGTTGATATTTTCGTAGCAGGTGTCGGTACAGGCGGTACCGTAACGGGTGTCGGTGAATATCTCAAGTCAAAGAAGCCTGAAGTCAAGGTTGTTGCCGTCGAGCCGAAGTCATCTGCCGTTCTTTCAACCGGTGTTCCCGGCGCACATAAGATTCAGGGCATCGGCGCAGGCTTTGTTCCCGACGTGCTGAACACCAAGATTTACGATGAGATTATCACGGTCGAAAACGATGACGCTTTTGAAACAGGAAAGCTGATCGGAAAAAAAGAGGGCGTGTTGGTTGGTATTTCCTCCGGCGCTGCGGTTAAAGCGGCAATTGAGCTTGCCAAGCGTCCCGAAAATGAGGGCAAAACGATCGTTGCGCTCTTACCCGATACGGGTGACCGCTATTTGTCCACTCCGCTGTTTGCGGACTGAGCCACACATCATCAAATTCAGTTAAATACAGCCGACAGAGTCGAGTCCGTTGCGGTTCGGCTCTCGTCTGCTGTCAGAAGGAGAGCATTATGAATATCACAAGAGACGAAGCGTTGACGCTTTTGAAGGAATATAACAAGGATCCGTTTCATATCAAGCATGCACGGACCGTTGAGGGTGTTATGCGGTATTTTGCCGAAAAGCTCGGCTATTCGGACGAAGCCGATTTCTGGGGAATCGTCGGACTGCTGCACGACCTTGATTTTGAGCAGTACCCCGAACAGCATTGTATCAAAGAGCAGGAGATCATGCGCGAAAGAGGGCTTGACGAAAGACTGATTCATGCAACGGCAAGCCACGGATACGGTCTTACGGTGGATATTAAGCCCGAGCACGAGATGGAAAAGGTATTGTATGCCACGGACGAGCTTACGGGACTGATCGGTGCGGTTGCCTTGATGCGACCGTCGAAAAGCGTAAACGACCTTGAACTCAAGTCTGTCAAGAAAAAGTATAAGAATCTGAAATTTGCCGCCGGCTGTTCAAGAGAGGTTATCGAAAACGGTGCCGGGATGCTCGGCTGGGATCTGGACAAGCTGATTTCGGAAACGATCCTTGCCATGCGGGCGACGGATGCCGTTGATTAAAGGCACATTAAGGAGATTGTACGATGATTTCAACAAGAGGAAGATATGCACTTCGTGTGATGATTGATTTGGCCGAACACAGCGGTGACGGCTATATTCCGATGAAGGACGTTGCCAACCGTCAGGGAATATCTCTCAAATATCTGGAACGGATTCTGCCTGTCCTTGCCAAAAACAATTATATCCACGGTATGCAGGGTAAGGGCGGCGGCTATAAGCTGACTAAGCCTGCTGAAGAATATCGGGTAGGGGACATTCTCCGCCTGACCGAAGGCGATCTTGCGCCGGTTGCCTGTCTGCACGGCGGAGAGAATACCTGCGAACGGGCAGACAAATGCAAAACCGTTAAAATGTGGAGCGATTATTATGAGACAACGAACAAGTTCTTTGACGGGATCACACTGGCAGATCTGATGTAACAAAATAGGACAGGGCTGACGCAAAGCGGAAAACCGAAGCGTCAGCCCTTTGATTTTATGGCGATATAGCGGAATAGGCGAAATATGCAAAAAGAACCGGCTGTGGCAGTCGGTTCTTTTCTTGCAAGGTTTATGCTTTCTTAGGATCAGTTCTTGATTCCGACATCGGGCAGGGATTCGTTGCCGAGACCTCTTTCAAATCCGGTATAGGTGCAGTTTTCGACAAGAACGGAAAAACCGTTTTCTGCGCTGGTGTTGCCGATGATTCCGCCGAACCAGTTCTGATAGAACGGGGCGTTCTCGTTGACAATTTCTTTCTTTCCGGTGTTTTTGCAGTCGGTGATTTTCAAGACTGCGTTTTTCGCCTGAACGTTTTTCTCTTTTGACTCGTCGTGATCGGTTGTCAGAAGAAGACCGCGGCCGACACGGCCGACAATACCGCCGGCTATCCGCGAAATGGTCATGATTTTGGCCTCTTCTTCTGTCATTTTGTCTGCAGCTGCCGTGATAGAAAGCGTACCGCTGTTGGTGCATTCGGAAAGAACGGTCGGAATGTCCTTCATTCCCCAGTTGCCGAGAATGCCGCCGATATATCCGTTTGTGGAACCGGTGGTGATTTTACCGCTGTTTTTGCAGTCGGAAATGGAAACCGAAAGGTTTTTGCCCATGTCAAGGGAAACCGGCATATCCATAAAGCTGATGATACCGCCTGCGTGTAAAGTCGTGTTGATCTCACCTGTATTTTCACACTCTTCAATCACAATATGGCTGTTTGACGGCGAACTATCCATCATCCAATAAGAAATGATGCCGCCGCAGTGCTGTCCGTCGGAGGAAAGAGCGCCGGAGTTTTTGCAGTCCTTGATGGTAACATCGCCCGACGTGCTCATGAAGTTTGAAATAATACCGCCGACCGTGCCTTTGGATAAGTCCGCTGTGTTTTCACAGTCCCTGATTACGATGCTTTCACCGTCTTTGTTTTTACCGATTGCGTACAAATAACCGATGACACCGCCGGAATACTCGACCGCCGCAACCGTACCGCTGTTGGTGCAGTCGGAAACAGTCACCGTGTAAAGGTTACGGTTGTCCGATAACTGACCGATGATGCCGCCGGCGTAAAGCTGTCCTTCAACCGTGCCGCTGTTTTCGCATTTGTAGACTGCTGCTTCCCGGCTCATGTATTTTTCGCCGCCGGTGGAGGAGAAAAAGAGAGTTCCGATGATGCCGCCGGCAACAGCATGGTTGCTTTCCTCGGTTGTTTTGCAGCGCAAGGTGCCGGTGTTTTTACAGTCGGACACGGTACCGTCATACATCATACCCGCAATACCGCCGACAGAATCGACATTATCGGCGGCGAAGTTGATTGTACCGTTGTTTATACACTTGTCGATATTGCCGTGGCAGCTGCCGATGATACCGCCGAGGTACCATTGTGCATGGTCTTTGACTTGTGTAATCGTACCGGTAAAGGTACAGCCGGAAATGGAGGAGTAGCGGGTTTCTCTTTCTTCGTTCTCGTCTTTTTTGTCGTTGAGACCGCTTACTACACCGCCGAAAGACTGTCCGACGATACCGCCGGTGAGGGTGTCATAGCATGATATAACGGCACTGCTATTGCAGTTTTCAATGGCTCCGGTATCCGTCAGCACGCCGGCAATACTGCCGAGTGTTCCGTTCACTCCCGAAACGGCAAAATAGGATTGGCTGATCGTGACGTTCTTTACCGTACCGGCAACTCTGGCAAACAGACCGTAATTTTCGCTTGTGTCTTTGCAATTCGTATTGATATAAAGGCCGGAAATCGTGTGTCCGTCGCCGTCAAATACACCTGCAAAGTCGTCGGTTCCGAATCCGATCGGCTGCCAGCTGTATTCCGGCGCCTTGGTTTCCCACTTGTCAAAATCCGCCGTATCGTTGACAGTAATATCATCGGTCAGGACATAGCAGGCTTTAACGTAGTCTTTTTTGCGGGTTTCGGAATCGGAAACGATTCTTTCGTGAAGCAACACCAGTTCAGCGGCGTTGGAAATCTGATAGGGATTGCTTTCGGTTCCGTCGCCGCCGGCAAAGTCGGAAGCCGGTGTGATATACTTGGCTTCGGGCAGTTCACGGACTTCATACTCATATTGTACGGCTTCGGTCTGAGATTCGTTTGTTGCTTCTTCTGTTGTCTTGCTGTTGCTGCCGCACGCTGTCATAGCGGAAATCAGCAGAACCAGAGACAGGAGAAGGACGAGGATTCTTTTCATTTTATGCGCTCCTTTTACACCGCCTGTAAATTTACCCTTTCGGTTCAGACGGGAGATAGATGGTTCGTCTTATCAGACTCCATTTTAAGACGATTCATTATATATATAAATCTCCTGAATTTCAATACAAAAGAAATAAACGGTCATATAAAAGGAATAAACGGTCATAGCTTTACCGGATTTTTGTGAAAAGCCGGTCTTGCTGCCTTTCGGCCCGGCTTTTGGTTTTGGTTCCTTTTGCCGATGAATTCGAGCTTTGGTAAAGCCTTTCGGAAAACAACAACCGGGCAACCTGCTTCGGCTGCCCGGAAAGCGTTTTAATTGTCAGATAACTTTCGAAAGGAAGTCCTTCGCTCTGTCCGATTTCGGATTGTCAAAAAACTCCTTCGGATCGGCTTCTTCAATGAATCTGCCCTCGTCCATAAACATGATGCGGGTTCCGACCTCTTTGGCAAAGCCCATTTCGTGCGTGACGACAACCATCGTCATGCCCTGATCGGCAACCTCCTTCATCAGGTCGAGTACCTCGCCGACCATTTCGGGGTCAAGCGCTGACGTCGGTTCATCGAAAAGAATCACGTCGGGGTTCATGGCAAGCGAACGGACAATGGCGACTCTTTGCTTCTGACCGCCGGAAAGACTGGACGGATAGACGTCCGCTTTGTCCTCGAGTCCGATTCTTTTAAGAAGTTCTCTTGCTCTTTCCTCCGCCTCTTTTGTGATTTGCTTGACGGATTTGTCGGTCAGCTTTTTGCGCCTTGCCTTTTTGCCGACATAGACAGGGGCAAGCATGATGTTTTCAAGGACGGTTTTGTTGTTGAAAAGGTTGAAGTGCTGGAACACCATTCCCATTTTCTGGCGGTGGACGTTGATGTTGACCTTGGGATTGGCGATATCGACGCCGTGAAAGATGATACTGCCGCTTGTGGGGTCTTCCATGCAGTTGAGACACCGAAGAAACGTACTCTTGCCCGAGCCGGAAGGACCGATGACAACGACCTTTTCACCTTTTCTGATGGTGGTCGTGATACCCTTTAAGACTTCGTTGTCACCGAAAGACTTTTTCAGATCCTTGACTTGGATGAGTGCACCGCCTTGCCAGACGTCGTTTTTATTTACTTCTTTCACTCTTCCTCAGCCTCCTCTCCATAAGCTTGACAAGCAACGTGATGATGCAGACGATTACGATGTAAATGATCGCCATCGCAAGATACGGCACCATGTATTCGTAGGTGGCCGAACCGATATTCTGGAACGCAAGATAAAGATCCTTGGCACCGACAAAGGAAACGACCGAGGTTTCCTTGATGAGAGCGATAAACTCGTTTCCGAGGGTCGGAAGAATGTTCTTGACCGCCTGCGGAATGACAATTTTGATCATCGCCGCCGAATAGCTGAGTCCCACCGCACGGGCACCCTCCATCTGACCTGGATCAACCGACAGAATGCCGGCACGCATCATTTCCGAAATATACGCGCCGCTGTTGAGGCCGAAAACCCAGATAGCAACGACGACCGAGGACAGTTTGACGCCGATAAGCGGCAGAAGAACATAATAGAAAACAAGAAGCTGAACGACCATCGGCGTACCGCGGAACAGTCCGACGTAAAAGCTGCAAAAGCCGTCAAGAATCCGCGGCAAAAGCTTATACTTCGGCAAAACACGAATGGTGGCGATGACAAGACCGATCAGAATGCCGATCAGAAGACCAGATACAGCAAAAATGACGGTATTGCGAAGGCCGATAAGGACCTCATTGTAACCGCCCAAGTCAAAGAGTATTTCAAAAAATAGAAATAATTTATCATAAAAATACATATGATTTCATCGTGAAAAACAATGCCTCACTGCTGGGCAGCAAGGCACCGTTATTTCATTACTTTTTCATTACTTTCCGTTGTAGGTGTCAACGATACGGCCTGCCGGAGCGGCGTCGATCATAACGTAGTCGATGTTGCCGTTGATCAGATCCTGAACGGCGAGAGCACCGTTGTCATAACCCTGACCGGTAACGGCAAGTCCATCGAAGCCCCAGTCAGCGTCGCCCTTTACATAGTACTGAGCGGTGGTGCCGTTCTGATAACCGATCTTCTTGGTGCTGTCGAAGCCCTTGAGGATTGCTTCGGCTGCGGCTGCGTCCTTGCAAGCGTCAAAGGTGGTGTCATCTGCCTTTGTGATGAGCATCTGAGAAGCCTGATAGTAGGAATCAGAGAAGGTCACCTGTTCTTTTCTCTTTTCGTTGACGGTAAGACCTGCCATGGCGATGTCGCACTTATGCTGACCGACGGAAAGGCAGACTGCGTCAAACTTCATGTTGCTGATAACAAGCTCCATGCCGAGTTCTTTGGCAAGAAGGTCAGCGATTTCCATATCGATTCCGTAGTAGGAATCTCCCTCCATGTATTCAAACGGCGGGAACTGAGCGTTGGTGGCAACAACAAGCTGCTCTTTCGAGCTGTCCTCTGTTGCGGAAGTAACAGGGGTCGGAGTGCCGTCGCCGAAATACTTGTTGCAGATTTCGTCAAAGGTGCCGTCCTTCATGATCTTGGCGATGAAGGTGTTGACCTTTTCAAGAAGCTCGGGCTGATCCTTGTCAATGCCGAAAGCGTAATCCTCGTCGGTAAGCTTAACGTCAACAAGCTTGACTTTTGCTTCTGTCGCTGCTGCGGTTGTGTCGCCTTCTGCTGCTGTTGTGGTTTCTCCGCTGTTGCCGCCGCAGGCTGCCAATGAAAGTACCATAACGAGGGCAAGGAGAACGGCTAATACTTTTTTCATGTTCTTTTCCTCCAAAAAAATAAATTGTACGTCCTCGGGACATTACTATAGCTCATATTCTAACACCGAATCGGGAATAAGTCAACTGTTACTTGCATTATTTTGCAGAAAAAATGCAATTTTATGTATAATATTCAATTAAATCCACTTCGGGCGGTCAAGAATATGCAATTTAGCTAATAAAAATCGGGGCGAAATCCGTTCAGCTGAGTTTATGAATGAACAAGCCGCTCAAAAGCTTCGGTTCGAACCAAGTCGACTTCGGCGGCATGACCTTTCCGGCGTCGGCGATATCCATCAGCTCGTCAAGCGAAGTCGGGTACATCGAAAAGGCGATGCGCATATCGGTTTCACACCGTCTTTCAAGCTCCGTAAGACCTCTGATTCCACCGACAAAGTCGATCCGCTTGTCGGTTCTCGGATCCTCGATGCCGAAAATCGGGGTGATGCAGTTATTCTGAAGAATCGAAACGTCAAGCCGTCCGACGGGGTCGCTTTCGTCAAACGTGCCCTCTTTCGCGGTGACGCTGTACCATTTTTTGTCAAGGTACATTCCGAAATTGTGTCGGCGGACGGGGCGGTACGGCTCGTTTCCTTTTGCTTCTTCGACGGTGAAGCTTTCACCGAGCTTCGCGATGAATTCTTCGGCCGAATAACCGTTCAGGTCTTTCATCACACGGTTATAGTCCATGATGGCAAGCTCATTTTTCGGGAAGGCAACAGCAAGGAAGAAGTTGAACTCCTCCTGACCGGTATAAGACGGATTCTGCTCTCTTCTCTTTTGACCGACCTTGACCGCCGAAGCACAGCGGTGATGACCGTCGGCGATATAAAGGCTTTCGACCGAATCAAAAAGGGCGCGGAGCTTTTCACTCACTTCCGGGCAGTCCACGACCCATACGGTGTTGCCGATGCCGTCGTCGGTCACAAAGTCGTAAACCGGCTCATGCTCGTTTTTCCAGCTGTCGATGATTGTTTCGATCTCCTTGTTTTCGCGGTATGCAAGGAAGATCGGACCGGTGTTCGCGTCGCAATAATCAACATGGTTGATTCTGTCTTGTTCCTTGTCCGCTCTTGTGAATTCGTGCTTTTTAATGATGTTGTTCCTATAGTCGTCAATCGAAGCACAGCCGACAAGACCGGTCTGGCTTCTGCCGTCCATGATCTGACGGTAGATATAAAAGCAAGCGGTGTTGTCCTGCGTGGTGATGCCGTTTCTTTCGAGGGCATCGAGATTTTCTCTTGCTTTGCGATAGACCTGCTCACTGTAAATATCAACGCTTTCGTCAAGGTCGATTTCCGCCCGGTCAACGTGTAAAAAGGAGTAGGGCTTTCCCTTGACCATTTCTCTTGCTTCCTTGCTGTTCATGACGTCGTAGGGAAGTGCGGCGACCGCTTCGGCGTATTTTTCAGTCGGTCTTACGGCTTTAAACGGTTTAAAAACTGCCATGATGATAACCTCTTTTCTTTTTGTATATTGTATAAAAAACTTACCGGTTTGTCAATTGAGCGGTTTGCTCTTTACTCTTTTTCAAGCAGTCTTGCAACGGATAAGTAAAGCATACCGAGAGCGCAGCCGAGAACAAGTCCGCCGAGCACGTCCGTCAGCCAGTGCATACCCGAAAGAAGTCTTCCGGCGGCGGTCAGGACAATGAGGAGTACAAAAGCCACGATCAGTGCGGTGCGAAGCTTCTTACTTTTTACTCTTTTTTCGGTCTGGAAGATGGCGGCGAGCATAAACGAGCAGACAAGAAGCGTGTGCGACGACGGGTATGACGCTTCTAAAACACCGTCCACAAGGACAGGTCTTTGGTTGACAAGAATCAGCTCAAAAAGAAGATAGAACACGGCGATCAGTACATAATAGCCGGCAAGGGCATAAAGGTCGCAGTCCACCTTGAAAAAGCTTTTTCTTTTGATCAGCTGAAAAACGCCGAGAGCGGCAAAACAAACGGCCGACAAAAGCGCCGCTAAAAGACACAGGTCACTGATTTTGTCAAAGACGGCGTTCTGACCGAATAATTCGAAGGCTGCACCGTTTACCGAAGCGAAGCCGACCGAGGAACCGGCGGGGCCGATTTGCTGTACGTCAACAAACTTAACCAGTAGGGTGAACACCGCAAACACGGCAAACATGAGCCCGGTCAGGATGAAATTCTGTTTGGATTTTGATTTCATATGTATCGTCTCCTTCTGATTATCATAAAACCGGCAAGGACTGTTTCATCATTGCCGGTTTAACTTCTTTATTATTTCTTTGTCTTTACCATGATTTTTTTCATCGGCTTTTTTCTTTTGTATGTTTTGGTTTTCTGAATCGGTGTGGCGATCAGCATATTCGAAAGAATCGTCCAGAGAATAATCAGAATCAAAAGACCGAATACCGAATAGAAACCGGCGGAAAGCGAGGCGCTTGTTACCGTGAGGATCGCCGTTGCCAGAGCAGCGATTGAGCTGTCGGAAATGGCGGAGACAAGGTCGGTCAGATTGATCTCACCGCTTGTGATCTTCGCAAAAGCACCGTTGCTGATCAGAATGTCAACAAAAAGGAGAACAAGAGCGCCGACGGAAAGTCCGATGACGGTGTATCTCTTTTTCCGGCTGTCGGAAAGGGTGCTGACAACGCCGATGGCAAGAACTACCAGAAGAACGATCACAAAAATGATGAAGAATGCCCAAAGATGCGGAATGATCGGGGCGGCCACCTCGGAAAAGGTTTTGACGTCGTCGCCGGTTTTCGGCTGAGCGGTCGAAATCAGTTTCAGTAAATCGTAAATCGAATATTCAAACGTTGTGCTGACCTTATCGGTAAGGCTTGCAATGGCATTGATCAGATTTCCAATCGTTTCGTCGGCGTTTCCGACGGTGAAGTAGAACATTTTCAGAAAGATACCGAGCACGACCGATGCCACGGCAATGATTGGCGTCACGATTCTGTAAGCGAGTTTCATTGATTTCATCCTTTCTTATTTCCATGATGAGTTGAGCTGAACCGTTCTGTTAAATATTATTTTATCAGAAGTTGATGATTTGTCAACACAGAAATAGCCCTGTCTCATAAACTGGAACGTATCGCCCGGTTTTACATCACGAAGTCCGCCTTCAAGACGGCAGCCGCTAAGCACGACAAGCGAATCGGGGTTCAGGTTGTCCTTGAAGCTGCCTTTGGATTCGTCGGACGGATTTTCGGCGTTGAAAAGGCGGTCGTACAGTCTTGCTTCAAACGGTACGCTGTCTTTGGCACTGACCCAGTGAAGCGTGCCCTTGACCTTTCTTCCGTCGGGGGAGTTGCCGCCGCGGCTTGCCGGATCATAGGTACAGTGAACGGCGGTAACGTTGCCGTTTTCGTCCGTGTCGTAGCCCACACATTTTACGAAGTAGGCACCTCTGAGTCTGACCTCATTGCCGGGGAAGAGGCGGAAATACTTTTTGACTGGCTCGATCATGAAGTCCTCTTGTTCTACAAAGATTTCCTTTGAAAACGTCGTTTTTCTGGTTCCCATTTCGGGTCTGTCCTGATTGACGGGAAGCTCAAGTTCTTCGGTCTGATTTTCGGGGTAGTTGTCGATGATGACCTTCAAAGGACGAAGTACCGCCATGCATCTCGGAGCATTCTTGTTCAGGTCATCTCTTACACACGCTTCCAGCAGTCCGAAATCGACCACGCTGTAAGCCTTGGAAACGCCGACGCGGTTGATAAAATCTCTGATTGCCGCCGCCGGATAACCGCGTCTTCTCATGCCGCAGATCGTCGCCATTCTCGGGTCGTCCCAGCCGTCCACGATGCCTTCTTTAACAAGCTGTAAGCATTTGCGCTTACTGGTCAGGCAGTAGTTGAGGTTGAGTCTTGCAAACTCGATTTGTCTTGACGGATTCGGGAGTCCAAGCTCCTTTAAGAACCAGTCGTAAAGCGGTCTGTGGTTTTCAAATTCGAGTGAGCACAGAGAATGGGTCACGCCCTCTTTGGTGTCCGACAGCGGGTGAGCGAAGTCGTAAAGCGGATAAACGCACCACTTGTCTCCCGTTTGATGATGCGTAACGTGAGCGATACGGTAAATGACCGGGTCACGCATATTCATGTTCGGAGATGCCATGTCGATTTTGGCTCGAAGCACTCTTGCGCCGTCGGGGAACTCCCCGTTTGTCATGCGGGCGAACAGATCGAGATTTTCTTCGATGCTGCGGTTGCGGTAGGGGCTTTCCTTGCCCGGCTCGGTGAGCGTACCTCTGCTTTCCCGGATTTCGTCGGCGGAAAGATCATCGACGTAAGCCTTGCCGAGCTTGATGAGCTTGATTGCACACTCATGGATAAAATCGAAATAGCTTGAAGCGTAAAGCACTTCGTTCCATTTGTAGCCGAGCCACTCGATGTCCTCTTTGATGGCGTCCACATATTCGGTGTCCTCTTTTGACGGGTTGGTGTCGTCAAGCCGGAGATTGCAGAGTCCGCCGTATTTTTCGGCGATGCTGAAGTTGATCTGGATTGCCTTGGCATGGCCGATATGAAGATAGCCGTTCGGTTCGGGCGGAAATCTTGTCTGCACATGGGTATATACGCCGTTTTTCAGGTCTTCATCAATAAAATCATGGATGAAGTTTGAAGTCACTGTCATTTCTTCCATTGGTCTGTTCCTTTCCGGTTTACGCTTTGTAAAATGCAAGAGCGGTTTTCATTCTGGCTTTCACTTTGTCTTCGCCTAAAATCTGCATGATGGAATAAAGATCGGGGGTGTTTCTTCTGCCTGTCACGGCAATACGGATTACCGTTGAAACATCGCCGACGTGACCTTTGTAAAGGTCGGGATTTTTCTTGTATTCCTTGACGTTCGGCGTGTAGCCCAAAGGCTCGCAAAGATCCTTGATTCCTGCGAACCATTCGTCCTTGCTGTCATCGGGCTTATATCTTCCGATATAAGCCGAAAGAATCTCTTTCGCCATATCGGCGGTAATATTTTCGGGCATTTCGCTGTAATTGTTTTGATAAAGCTCATCAAAATAATACGCAATATACGCGCGGATTTCGTTGAATTTTGCGATATCCTTTCTCGGCTTCGGTGTGTCCCGGTCAACCGAGAAGATCGCTTTTGCATACTCTGTATCACGGCTTAACAGCTCATAAAGCTCGCTGTCAAAGTCCTTCGCCCACGAAAGCGCGTAGGACAGCACCTGTTCGGCGGTCATGACGCTGATGACGTTTTTGCTGACGTCGTTGAGCTTCGTCAGATCAAACAGCGCACCGCTGACGCTCATCTTTTTCAGATTGAACGGAAACTCACTCTGCGGTGCTTTCGGGTTGGCTCTTCGCCAGTCCTCAAAGTTCGAGTTGGCAAGCGTCAGCAGGTAGTCGATAACGCTTTCCTTCGGGTAGCCCTGCTCGGCGTAATAGGTGACCGCCGCTTCGGGATCCTTTCTCTTACTGAGCTTACGCTTTCCGCCGTTTTCTTCTTTCATGATCGGCGAAATGTGCGCATACTTCGGTACACGGAAGCCGCAGGCCTTGAAAAGCTGAATATGAAGCGGAACGGAGGAAATCCATTCGTCGCCTCTTATGACGTGCGTTGTTCTCATGAAGTGGTCGTCCACCGCATGGGCAAAATGATAGGTCGGAATTCCGTCGGTTTTTAAAAGAACCACGTCCTGTATGTTTTCGGCAATTTCAATCTTGCCTTTTATCAGGTCGTCAAATTTGATCTTGCCGTCCTCTCTGCCCGGTGAGCGAAGCCGTAAGGTGTACGGCTTTCCGCTTTCGATCAGGGCTTTCTGCTCGTCAAAGGTGAGATCGCGGCACTTTGCCCATTTTCCGAAGTAGCCCTTGATTGCCGTACCCTCTTCTTCCTGCTTTTCACGAAGAGCGGACAATTCTTCTTCGGTGCAGAAGCACGGATAGGCAAGCCCCTCGGTTACCAGTTTCTTGACAACAACATGGTAAATCCCGGCGCGGTGGCTTTGCTGATACGGACCGTAGTCGCCCTTTTCTTGGTTGAAGCCGACAACACCTTCGTCAACCGTCACGCCGAAAGCGTTCAGTCCCTTGATGATTTCGGAAACGCCGTCCTCGATCTCACGCTTTTTGTCGGTGTCCTCGATTCTTAAAATAAACACGCCGTCCGTCGTCTGTGCGTTCAGCTTGGATATCAGAGCGGCAAACAGTCCGCCGATATGAAGAAAGCCGGTCGGACTCGGGGCAAAACGGGTTACTCTTGCGCCCTCTTTCAGCGCGCGGGGCGGAAACTGCTCTTCAAGCTGTTCCACCGTTTTATGAACATCCGGAAACAAAAGCTCCGCTAGTTTTTCAAAGTCGTTCAATGTGAATCCTCCCATGTATAAACGATTGATTTATAATCCTATCTATTATCTCAAATTTCGGGATAAATAGCAATAGGGTAACGGCAATTTTTCTGTGCTTTTCTTGAAAGAGCGGACAAAAACCGCTTATTTTCCGACGCAAAACTGAGAGAAAACCTCGTCCACAACGGCGTCGGTCGTTTTTTGCCCGGTCAGCTCCAACAGGGAAGAGATTGCCGAATCAATCGAGACGTTGACCGCGTCGAGCGTGATGCCGGCGGTAAGACCGTCTATGGCCTCTTTCGTCGCCGCAAGGGCATCGAGCGCATTTTTTCGCTGACGCTCGGTCGAAAGCATAGCCTGAGAGGTGTCAAGCTCGTCGGTGCAAAGAAGAAGCGCACAAGCTTTTTCGAGTTCTTCGAGCCCCTTTCCGTCAAGCGCACAAAGTCCGACCGTATAAGCGAATGAGGCTTCGATTGTTCCGGTGTCGGCTTTCGGGGGAAGGTCGCTCTTGTTTAACACGGCGACGGCTCGTTTTCCTTTACAAAGGTCAATGATTTTTTCGTCGGCTTCGTCAAGCGGTCTTGATACATCGAAAACCGCAAAAATAAGACCGGCACGCTCGGTTTTTTCCTTTGCCCGTTCAATTCCGATGGACTCCACAAGATCATCGGTCAGATGAATGCCCGCCGTGTCCGCAAGGTGTAAAAGCAAGTCGCCGAGATTGACCGTCTGTTCCACAACGTCTCTTGTCGTTCCGGCAACATCGGTGACGATCGAACGCCCGAAGCCCGAAAGCAGATTCATCAGCGCGGATTTTCCGACGTTGGGCTTGCCGATAATGGCAGTTTCCACGCCTTTTGTGACGGCACTTCCCGAATCAAAACGGGACAACAGCGATTCAAGCTGCGTTTTTACGTTTTCGAGCGTATTCAGAAGCGTTTTTTCGTCCAGCTCTTCAATATCCTCGTCGGGATAATCGACCCAGGCGCTCATGTGTGCCGCAACGGACAGAAGCATAGAGTTCAGTTCGTTCATCTTCCGGCTCAAGGCACCGTCAAGTGCGGTCAAAGCCGCTTTGGCACCCTGCTCGCCCTGCGCATGGATAAGGCTCATGACCGCTTCCGCTTCGGTGAGGTCAATTTTTCCGTTTAAAAAAGCACGCTTTGTGAATTCACCGGCTTCGGCAGGTCTTGCCCCGGCTTCGAATACCGCCCGAAGCACCTTCTTTAAGACAAACAGTCCGCCGTGGCAGGAAAGCTCAACCGTGTTTTCGCCCGTGTAGCTTTTCGGTGCGCGGAAAACGAGGGCGATACACTCGTCAACCGGCTCGTTTTCCAAATAGGCGTGACCGTACGCCGCCGTATAGCCTTTCATGGTTTCAAGCTTTCGTTTGTCGGCGGCTTTGAATACTTTTCCGGCAATTTCGACAGCGTTTTCGCCGCTGATTCGGATGATACCGATTCCGCCGGTGTTTTGCGGCGTCGCGATGGCCGCTATGGTGTCGGGCATAACAGCACCCCTTTTCTTAAGATCATCTTATTATACATCCCGGCGTAAATTAAAGCAAGTGTATTCAACGGTGTGGGAACAAAGAAACAGACTGCACCCATGCAAAAGGTACAGCCTGTCTCTTAAAAATCAAACCTTATTTCTTCAGTTTCTTCGGCATCTTCGGCTCGTAAGCAACGCCGGAAGAAGCGGCTCCTGCGCCGAGATTGGCGATAGCCTTAATAACTTCAGCAATTTTTGCACTGATTGCGTTCATTATTTTTAACCCCTTTCTGTTTGATTTTTTCTATAATGATCATTATTGAAACCGAAATAAAGGACCATGCCGCATTGACGGCGATCTGCTTGTCCGAAGCAAGGACAAAAATCAGAATATAGGTCAAAACATATATACAAACAAGACTTCGTGAAATGATCTTGTTTTTTCTCAGTGTCTTTTCCGAGCAAGGATGATTTTCGTTCTGAACGGGAGCAGATATCCAGATAATGACGGCGCTGACCAGAAACAAAACCGGCATAATGAAAGAAAGCTTCGCCAGCATGATAAGGTAGGTATACGCAACCGTCGAAAGGAAGGTCAGGTTGGTGATGATGAAGCATTTTGCATAGGTGCTTGCGTGATATCCGCCGCAAAAAAGACGCAGCGAGAAGAAGAACAGCAGAAAGAACAAGGCGTAGCCGATGTGCCCGAGAAGAAGCGACAGTATCGTCACACTGCTTAACGAAAAAAGAGTGGAGAACAATATTTCAAAGCCGTAAATATAGACGTCTCTGTCGTCGCTTGCGATGGGATAATACTTTTCAAGCTTTTTGACGCAGTAACAAGCGCATCGGTTCAGCATAAAGATTCCTCCGTCTGCTTAATTAAGTTTGTTGTTCGGCAGCATGGCAACAGATGTGAAATATCCGTTTGCATATTCGTTTTTGAGTGTTCCGCCGTATCGGCTGACGGTCCGCATGATGTTTTTTACGCCAAGGCCGTGCATATCGGTATTGTCTGTCTTCGAGCTTTTCAGTTCCTTTTTCTCGTCGAAGGGATTGCCCGGCGCTGTATTGGTGACCTTGAAAAAGAGAAAGGCTTCCTTTTGCCATATTTTGACCTTGATCGACCGTTCTTTTCCGTTGTTGATTCTTTTGCAGGCCTCGATGGCATTGTCGATCTGATTGGCGAGAATGGCACAGATGTCGACCGATGAAAGGTAAACAGGGGACGAAAGCATCACATAATGTTCAAACGGTATGTTTTCGTCCCTTGCTTCTTCAATTTTACAGTTGATGACGGAATTGATGACGTCGTTGTTTGAGTGGCACAGCTTTGCCTGCTCATAAGAGACGGACAAAAGATCTTCCACATACTTTTTGGCGGGGGAACCGTTTTCAAGCATACCGTTGAGCGTCCGCATATGGTTTTTGAAGTCATGCACCTGATGACGGACGGCGGTCTGTGCGTTCTGCGTCTGTTCAAAGTTCTTTTTCATCATTTCATTGGTAAGCGACATCAATTCGATTTCACGTTTTTCGGTTTGGTATTTTGAACTCAAAGAGATCGCAAAAACGGTCATGATGAAAGACAGAACAATAAATACAAGCGCAAAAATCACCGTCAGCTGAATGATCCAGAGTGTGCTTGACATGATGAACGCAGTGATAACGGACATGACGATATAAGAACCGGTCGTGATGGCCAAAACGACGCCGAGGTATTTTTGATCCAGAAGGCGCAGCTTGTCATAAATCTTCCGGCAAAGGATGAAAATAACAATTTCAATCAGTTTGTCGATTGCCAGAAAGACCGCACGCATATTGCCGGAGGACATGACCGTTTCGACGCATTTTGAAATGTCGAGGGAATGTCCTGCAATCATTAAAAAGCAGTAAAAAATAAGGTAGTCGATGGCGTGAAGAGAAAACCATGCAATCATTGTGGAGGTTGCCTTCAGAAGCAGAGAGCCGCGGGAGGCAAAAGAGGTGATAAGAAAAGTATAAAGGATACAGCAGATTATGGTGACAAAGGAAAAGACCTTCCAATTGTTCATCAAGGTGACAAACACGGTGTAAAAAATCGTACAGGCAAGAATCAGAAGGATATTTTTCCGTTTGTCTAACTTATTTTGCGACATTCTGATGGGAACGGACAAGGCCATGATTCCCTCCGAAAAGGTCGCAAATAATTCCATAAATTGGTAAAATACGCTCATATTTTTAAAGTCCCCATTGCTCTAATAGAATTTGCTTGACTTCCTGCATGGAACGCCGGCTGATCGGAAGCGAAACTCCGTTTTTCAGCTTCAGGCTGTACCCCGATATCTGGGAAATATAATCAATATTGACAAAACAGCTGCGGTCGATGAAGATGAACCGTCTGTCGTTCAGCTCGTCGAAAAACTCCTTGATTCCGCGGTTGTCGGTGATATCTGCGTAGCTTTCGGTGGAGATGATCAGCTGCCTTGCGACACGATTGACACAGATGATTTCGCTGTACGGAATCCGCCAGTAGTCGTTATACCGGCGAAGGGTCAGAACGTCCGTATCGGACTTGAAAACCTCTTTGACCGCACAGTCAAGCGCTTCGGGCAGATCCCGCTCCATATTCAGCTTGATGACAAATCGCAGCGCACGGGCTTTGTAGCCCTCGGCGGCCTGCTCGTCGTGTGATGTTAAAAAAATGATGGCTGAGGTCGTGGAGTATTCCCGGATCTGTCCGGCAAGTTCAAAGCCGTCCATTCCCGGCATGGATACGTCGAGAATATAGATATCGGAGGTTTTGCCGTCCTTTAGCTCATATAGCAGCAGTTCGGGCTTATAGAAGCAAGTGAGCGAATATTGAAGATGATTTTTGTTGCCGTAGCGTTCAAGCTCATCTTTGATCAGCTGAATGTCATTCTCACTGTCGTCGCAAACCGTTATTCTTATCATGAAATATCCTCCTGCGCTTTCAGAGCCTTTGCTTCCGACAACCGGAATGCTTTTTTTCGGTTGATGTCGAAAAAATAGCTTTCGGGGTTTCGGCCGATCAGAATATACATATCGTTGTAAGCTCTTTTGTCCTTTGTGTTCAGGTTGCTGTTATAAATAAAAACGCCGTCGTCCCGGTTTTGGACGTGCTGTTTCAGCCGGTCGCAAATATCCTCGATGGATGCGGTACGATAGCGTGAGGACGTCCAGTGAGGAATCATTTTCCGTATCTCCTTGTCCGAATTGATGTCAACGGATAAAACGGACGGGATATGGTTGATAATACCTATAAGGTTTTGTTGGCTGATAGCGTCGCAGCTTGCAAAAACCGCAAGCGTGTCATAAAAATCACAGCCAATGTACATCAGATCACAAAAAAGGGTGTCGTTTTCTTCCGACCGTCCGAAACGATGTCCCATCTTGCAGTCATCGGAAAGAATTTTGACAATCATACTTCTTATGGGTGCATCAAGATTCAGATTACTGTTCATATAAAGTCTCCGTATCAAATTGATTTTAAAGACAGTTTCTTTATTTTACTAAGTATAGTCCAAATCAAATGAAATTTGTCGATTGTTGTATCAAACGGTAGAAAAATTTGTATCAAACGGTTTATGGGAAACAGTTGACCGTTTGAACATAAAAATCATACCGTTCAGACAAAAGCGTCCCTTTTTCAGCATGAAATGTGCTATTGTATAAGCAGTTCTCTTTGCCGTATGAAGTCAACCTTTTCATGACAACTGAATTTTAGCATAAACTCAGTTGCAAAACAAGTTGAAGCCTGTCGAGAAACGGGAAATATTTTAAAAAATTTATCTTTTTTCGATTCTTCGGCAGGAATACACGAAACATTGACGAAAACGGACGCTCAGCGCGGCGGTTTTGTCCGTCATACACCCCAAAATGATTTCCTTCATTCCGGTCAACTCCGCCGCTTTCGAAATTGCTATCACCCTTGCACCCTTTTCAGCACGGATCTGTCGCTTGGCCGGCAGGTCTGTGTGTTTTTTATACTTGCTTGCAAGGTAACAAATAAAGAAACGGCAGCCTTTTCTCTGACTGCCGCAAAGTATTATGCCCAAGGGTCGGAGCTTTCGGGCTGATGGATTCCCGTAAGCAGAAACCGCTCCCGGAGATACCATTTTCCGTCTTTGGCTTTTCGATATTTTTTTAGTAAACAAACTGAAAACAATTCCAATTGAACTTGACATATCTTTTTGTATACTGTATAATTTTTCCGCGTTAAATCGAAAAAATCTGTGCGATTTAACGGACTTTTGGGAGGAATTTTATGAAGAACCCTTTTAATCTGCCCACACCCGCCGGCTGGCAGACCGGTAAAAAAGAAAGAATGTGCTATTACCTGTATTTTGCAGGTCAGAATGCCGTTTATTTTCTGATTGCAACGTATCTGACAACCTATATGATGTTCCAGGGCGTTGACCTGAAAAAGTCCGCTGCCGTTATGCTTGCGGTCAAGGTCTGGGACGCTGTCAACGACGCTATTTTCGGCGTTATTTTCGATGCCGTTAAATTTAAGAGCGGAAAGAAGTTTACGCCGTGGCTCAAGGTTTCCACACCGCTGATTGCCATTACGACCATTCTTCTTTTCATCATTCCGAAGGGTTCGGGCGAGGGTGTGAAGCTTGCCTGGCTTGCTGTCGCTTACATTCTCTGGGATACCGCTTACACGCTTTGCGACGTTCCGATTTACGGAATCATCACCGCTATGACCGAAAATCTTGACGAAAGAACATCCATGCTTTCTTATAAGAGCATCTGGGGCGGCGTCGGCAATGCGCTTGCCACTGTTCTGGCTTCCGTTCTTGTCAGCGAAAAGGTCGGCTCCAGTTATGCCATTGTTGCTCTTGTTATTGCTGTTTTCTCGTTTGCTACGATGTATCCCGCCGCGAAGAATCTGAAAGAACGCTGCGTACCCGTAAATGAAGAGTCATTCACGCTTCGCAATATGTTCAAGTACCTGTTCAGCAACAAGTATCTTCTGATCTACTATCTCGGATACTTCTTCTATTCGTCCGCGAATGTTGCCAACAGCCTGAATCTTTTTGTTTCCTATTATCTTTTCAACAACTCTTTGTTCTCGCTCGTTGTCGGTGCGCTCGGCGTGGCTCCGATGCTCATCTTCTCACTTCTTGTACCGCATATGCTTCGTAAGATTGACAAGATGAAGCTGTATGTAATCTGTACGATTTCGGTAATCGTTTTAAGCGTGTTCAACTGGGTGATCGGCTACGGCAGTATTGTCATGTTTATTATTCTTACAACACTGCGTTCCATACCGCTTGCGATTATCGGCGTCGTTATGTTCATGTTTACGCCTGACTGTGCCGAATACGGTAAGTTCAAAACCGGAATCGATGCGAAGGGAATTACGTTCTCGATCCAGACCTTTATGGCAAAGCTTACGGGTGCCGTTTCCGGTGCTCTCGGAATGTTCATTCTCGGTCTGAAGTCCTCCGAATGGGTCAGCATTGAGGTCGAAAACTTCGAACAGCTTCAGCAAAGCGGCGTAATACAGACGCCGCATGCGCTGAACGTGCTCTGGTTCGTTTATATTATGGTTCCGGCAATCGGCTGTATGCTTGCTCTTGCAACCTGGCTTTGTTACCGTCTGAAGGACACGGACGTTCAGATCATGGCCGACTGCAACACCGGCAAGATCACCCGTGAAGAAGCGTTCGAAAGGCTTTCGAATCCCTACGGCTGTACGCTTGAAATGAAACAAACCGCAAAAAGCGGGGAGAAAGCGGAATGACAAAGGGTAAAAAAGCGGCTGTGATTGCTGCGGCGGTTGTAATGGTTCTCTGTTTATCCACAACCGCGCTCGGCGTATATATGTACCAAAACGGCAACTTCCGTCAGATTCATCCTTTTACCGAACCGAAAGACGGACAGATAAAAGTTGCCTGTGTCGGGGACAGTATCACCTACGGCTACGGAATCAAGGGCTGGAAAGAGAATGCATACCCGGTTGTGCTGGGCAGACTTCTCGGGAACAAGTACTGCGTCAACAATTTCGGCTATACCGGACGCACGGTTCAGACCGACGCAAACAAGCCGTTTACCAAAGAAAAGCTGTATCAGAAAAGCCTTGCTTACAAGCCGGATATCGTTGTTCTGATGCTTGGCTCGAATGACAGCAAGCCGTATAACTGGCACGGTATCGAGGCGTTCAAGACCTCTTACGGTGAAATCATCGACAGCTATATAAGTCTCGAAAGCAAGCCGAAGGTTTATCTCATTACGCCTCTTCCGGTCTTTCCGGATAAGGAAGGCAAGATCCGGTATGATCTTGATGCCGGGCTTATCAGCGGCGATATTACGCTTGCGGCAAAGCAGCTGGCAAAGGAAAAAGGCTTGACGCTGATTGACATGAACGCAGTGTTTGACAACAGAAGCGATCTTTTTTCCGACGGGGCTCACCCGACGGCCGAGGGCGCAAAGCTGTTTGCCGAAACGGTTTTTGAAGCAATTCAATAAGGAAACGGGGCAGTTCGGTGTTGAACTGCCCCGCTTGTCATGGCTTCCTATCAGCTTTTTGCGCCGGTAAGCTTGTATACTTCGCTTTCAATGAGCGTGCATACCTCGTCTACATCAAAGACAATTCCCTTTGACAACAGGAAGTTTACAACATATTCCTTTTTTTGGCTTCCTGTTTTACTGCCGTAGAGTTGTTCGGCTGCGCTGACGGCTGTCCGGACCCAGAACTTCAGTGTCTCTGCTTTTTCCGCGGAAAGTCGTTGCTTTAAAACGGGAAGAATGAAAGCCGTTATGACGGCGGAAAGCAGGCTGATGACAATTTCGATAATTTGGGTATAGTCGTTCATTTTCGTTCTCCTTTCAGATTCGTTCAATTCTGAACTTCAAGGTCGTCGATCCTGTGATTTGCGACCTTGATTTTTTCTTCGTGCAGCTTGATGTCCTCTTCAAGCTTATAGGTTCGCTCAATCAGATTGTTGTGCTTATTGACCCGGTTTTCCAGCTGTTCAAGCCGGAAGTTTGTCAGCTTGTTGGAAACCAGGATGCCGCCGAACGTACCGCCGAGCGTGCCGACAAGGCTTATCAGGGCGACAATTACCGTATCGCTCAAAATAGTATCTTCCTTTCCATATTGTTGTGTTGCACCCCTGAAAGGGGAGCTGTCACGCAGTGACTGAGGGGTCATAGCACCTCGCAGTAGTCCAGGCATACCCAGCCGCTTGGTGTCTTGCCCCAGTTGAGTGCCGTTTCGGTGACGGTGAAAGAAAGACCTTTGACATAGCCGTCAACCTTTTTCCCGGCAAGCTTCATGATTTTCGCCTGCGCACTTGCGGTCAGCTGACTAAATTTCAGCTTCTTGTACTTCGTACCGGCTCCGGCTCTGACATTGAGCACATCCGCTTTCGTCACGCGGTAATTCCCGGGCATGTACTTCGCTTTGGCTCCCTCTTTGAGGGAGCTGTCACGCAGTGACTGAGGGAGTTCCCTCCACCACTTTTCCGGGTCAATATATCCGCCGCCGGAAAGCTTCTTCAGCCCAAGGTGCAGGTGAATGCCGGTCGCCCTGCCGGTCTTGCCGGTGTACCCGAGAACCGTGTTCTTGTTGACGGCTTGCCCTTTCTTGACGCAAATGCCGTCAAGGTGATAGTGAAGCATTTTTACGCCTAAGCTGTCGTATTTGACCCAGACATACTTTGCACCGCCGAACGCCCAATCGGTTCCGCAGGAAAGCACAACGCCGTCCGTGACAGGGTACTGTGCAAGCTTCACATTGTAGGTTGCGTAGTCCACGCCGTTATGAAAGCCTGAAGTTGCGCCCTTTGATGTATTCATCGACTTTCTCGGGCCGTACGGTGAGGAGATGTAGTTGCTATTGTTGTGAAAAATTAAATTTGAAAGTTCTGACATTTTGTTGCTCCTTTTTTAATATAAAAAAACCGCACTCTGTCGGTTGACAAAATGCGTTCTTGTGATATAATAGAGGTACAAAGGGTACTGCGATAAGCGGTTACTCCAAAATGCGATATAATGAGAAACACCGCAATTTGGACGTTGGCGGTGTTTCTTAATTTTTATGTTCCGACTTTTTTATAAAGCCGTTACTTTTTAAAAATCAAGTAACAAAGCGTGATAAGTTGTATCAGCATTACCGTGAATGCTACGAGCAATTCGAAAGTAACCACTGCTTATCACCTCCCTTGCGGGAGTAACCGCCTACCGTTATGTACAGTACCCTTGGCAGTTTTAAAACTGCACACTATTTATATCATAGGTACCGGATTTTGTCAAATATTGCTATATTCCGCCGCTCGGCGGATTTTTGTTTTAGTTGCCTTCTTCGGCTTCGGTTTTTTCGTCCGTTTCGGTGTACGTTCGTCCGCTGTTTTTCGGATCGACGGCGTCCGAATATTTTACACCGTCACGTTCGATATAGAAGCCGCAGTCGCTGTATGTGCGGTCAAAGTCCGTGTTGTTGATTGTGATGTTTTCGGTCTGAATCATACTGTACCTCCTGTGACTTCCGGATAATCTTCAATGGCTCTGATCTGTGCGCTGTATGCCGTCCAGTTTGTTGCGGCTTTGTATGTATTGACAAGAGCCGACGGTACATAGACGTATCCGGATCCGCTTGAAATCGGCGTATTTCCGAGTGCTCTTGTGTCCGTAAGTGTACAAAGCGTTTCCCTTCTGATAATCAGCGTTTCAAGCGGCGTAGCCCAGAATGCAAGATTTCCGATTGACGAAAGAGAGCCGAAATCCGCTTTTTTCAGTCCGCTGTACCAGAAGCACTGGGTTCCGACATTTTCAAGCTTCGGAAAATTGACCTGCTCAAGTTTTTCGCAATACTGAAATCCGCCGACGGACGTCACATTCGGAAAGCTTATCTGCTCAAGCTGTCTACAGTAGTTAAAGCTGCTGATTTTCGTGGCGCTGCCGCAGTCAATGCTTTTCAGCGCAGTATAGGCAAACGAACCGAGTGCCGTTACACCTTCGGGAAACGTAATTTTTTCAAGGCTTGTGCAGTTGGCAAAAGACGGTAATCCCTGCCTGAAAGAGATATCCCGTGCAAATGCAACTTCTCTGACCTGCGTTCTGCCGTCAAAACCGGAGCCTATGTTCAATACTTTTGTCCCTGTGTAT
>JALEYA010000095.1 GCA_022779945.1 Oscillospiraceae bacterium
AGTAAGGCAAACAAAAAAGTCCTGTTACTTGCACAGGCGGCAATCATCGCTGCGCTTTATGCGGCGTTAACCTACGCGCAAAACCTGCTTTTGCCCGGAACGACATCCATGGCGATTCAGTTCCGGCTAAGTGAAGCACTGACGCTTCTGAGCGTGTTTACCCCGGCGGCTATCCCCGGACTTACGATCGGATGCGTGGCGGCGAATCTGATGAATGTCAGCGTACTTCCGCTCGATATGGTTCTCGGATCACTGGCATCTCTTTTGGCGGCAATTGCGATGTATCTTCTGCGAAATGTCTGCATAAAGAATGTGCCGATTCTGTCGGCGCTGATGCCGGCAATCTTCAACGGGCTTATCATCGGGCTTGAAATTGAGATCTTCTTTATTGAAGGACCGTTCAATTTCGTAAGCTTTCTGACGCAAGCCGGGTGTGTGTTCCTCGGCGAATTTGCGGTATGTATGACGGTCGGACTTTTGCTTGTTGCCGTTATCAAAAAAAGAGGTCTTGACAAAAAGCTGATGCTGAATTGACCTCAAATATTACAAAAAAGCGAAGCGGAAAATCTCAGCTTCGCTTATCTTTTTACACTTCGTCAATTGTTGATATACTGATCGGGCAAACAGGGGACCATGCATTCAGAACAGGGTTGTTCAACGCTTCAATTCCAAACCCGGTTGTCAGAAGCCTTGTAGCCGTCACGCCGTCGGTTTCAATGTCTGCGTGTTCACCGCCGAAATCACTGACGTTGGGGACACCGTCAGCACACCGGATGCGGAGGCCTTGACCGTTGATTTTTAAGGTGATTTCACCATCAATAAGCCGTGTTTGCTTGGCTTTGTACACAAGCATCGTTTCGATGAACGTCTTGAAATCATAGATTTTGTACGATGCGTCCTCGGAGATTCTGTGCTCATCACTGAGCTTTGCGATCTCCCGGATCAGTTCTTTTTGAAAATCTGTGACCCCTACATGAAGTGTCCAGCGGTGTTTCAATTTGGCGAAAGCATAAAGCACTTCGGCAATATCGGTCGGATTGCCGAGATAAATGTCTTTGATTTCGTCTCTTTCACGAATCAGAAAGCCTGCCAACCTGTGCCCGTCGAATACGGCGTAAGAATCGAGATTCCATGTGGAGAGGATATCCGAAAACTCGGTTTCTTTGCGCTCCCAACGGCAGCTTTCCGCGCTGTAAAGCTTGGCACATTGCTGTAACAAGTCGGCGGACGAAAACGGATCCTTAAAGCTGAGCTTTCTTTTGGGCTTGAAGTGATTGATAAAGTAATTCGAAATCGTAAAGGTGTGATGGATTCCGCCTTTTTCAAAGCCGAACCGGCTGTACCGCTGACGGTAGCCGGAAAGCAGGGCGATGTGTGCACCTTTCTCAGCGGCAACTCTGTCCGCTTCGTCCAGAAGCACTTTCATAAGACCGTTGCCCCGGTATTTCTTATCGACAGCAACAGAACCGATGCCGAGCGTCTTGAGCGTGCTGTTTCCCAGGAGAAGTTTTGCGTCATAAAAGGCTAGGGCGGCGATGATTTTGCCGTTGTCTTTGATGACGAGATGGCTGTCGGTGCATTTTTCTTTGTCACGGTACAGCTTCGGCATGATTCTGGTAAAGTTTGTTTTGAACACCTTGTTTTCAAAGCGTAAAAGCTCGTTGTAATCGCTATAAGAAGCGGACGTAACTTCGGTATTGATATCGGTGTGCTTCAATTTGTTGTTCTCCTTTCGGTTGTTGGTACTATAATACCATCTTCGGAAAGATTTATCAACTCATAATTTGTCACAGAACTTTTCACAAAAAATCGCAACAAATACACTTTTTATTGTTCAAACTGTTGATTTTATCGATGCCGGCCGATATAATAGAGGAACAGCGTCAGTCGCTGTATTTTTTGTGATTGGAGAAAAAGTATGAACGAAAACAAGAAAATTTCAAAACGGGTGTGGTTTAACATCATCCTGTTCGGTTTTATGGGGCAGATTGCATGGAATATTGAAAATATGTATTTCAATACCTTCCTGTATAATTCCGTTTATTCAAACGGTGCGACTCAGGCGGCCATCGACGGCACCATGCCTGTTATGAAAGCAATCAGTATCATGGTCGCTTTAAGCGCCGCGACGGCCGTTATTACGACATTTATCATGGGCAATCTCAGCGATAAGATGAAGAAGAGAAAGGTCTTTATCTCCGTCGGCTACATACTGTGGGGAATTGTCACGGGTGCTTTCGGTCTGATTACACGAGATCATATCGCAACGCTGTTCGGTCTTTCCGATGAAGTCAGGATTCTGACCGCTACCGTGTGGACGGTTATCATCATGGACAGCGTGATGACCTTTATGGGCTCGACGAGTAATGACTCCGCTTTCAATGCGTGGATCACCGATATCACCGCTCCCGAAAACCGACCGCAGGTGGAAACGGTGCTTGCCGCTTTGCCGATGGTTGCGATGGGTATCGTTGTCGTTCTCGGCTCGTTTGCCCAAAGCGGAAAGATCGGCTATGATGTGTTCTTCCTTGCCCTGGGCGCCTTTGTCATTATTTGCGGTGTTGTCGGTCTGTTCACCTTGAAAGATCCCGAAAAGCCCGAAAATAAGCAGACGGACTCTGCCGGCTATTGGCGAGATTTGTTCTACGGCTTCCGACCGGGTACGATTAAAGAAAATTCACGCCTTTATCTGGCTTTAACGGCAAGCTGTCTATTCTCGGTTGCGGTTCAGGTTTTCTTCCCGTATATTCTGATTTATATTCAGTATGTGATTATGCCGGCTTCAGAGGGCATGAATATCCTTTCGGCTTCGTTCCTGATTCCGGCGATTCTTGCGGTTGCTTTCCTGGTTGCCGGTCTGATTGTTCTGTTGAGAATCGGCGAAAGAAAGAGTAAATCGTATGCGCTTGTTCCGGCTGCAATATTGTTTGTTGTCGGGCTGTTTACCCTGTCTTTTGCGAAGAATCTTCTCTCCATGGTGATCTGCGCCTGCATTATGGCGGTCGGCTATGCGGTGCTGATGATTCTTCTCAACGCCGCAGTGCGTGACTTTACGCCCGAAAATAAAGCGGGTCTTTTCCAGGGAATCCGCATGATATTCAACGTACTGATTCCGATGGTTGTCGGCCCCATGCTCGGCAATCTTGCCGCGGCCAATTCCGGTGTCACCTATACGGATGAATACAATGTCGTCAAGGATGCGCCGACTTCGCATATGTTCCTTTATGCCGCCATCGTTGCCGCATTTGTTTTCATTCCGCTTGCAGTGCTTATCAAAAAGGGTTTTGAGATCAAAGCAGACAAAAGATGATGCGAAGACCGTTATCAATGCAAACTATAATGCCATTCCCGACGAACTGTCGAAAAAGTATGCAATCAAGCATATTGGGGGCTTAAGTTACTATGACGGCTACGTTTCAGGGCGCAGAGTTCTTCGGAGGTTTTATTTTAGCCGCAGCCAATGACGAAACACAGGCTGTTATCAGATCAGTCCCGCTGACGGCAGTGTAGAAAAAATCTTTGACCGCAACCTGACAAAATTCAGCGAAGGCGAGGGTATGACTGTTGCTTTGCGTTATGCTTTTCTTTCCCTTATCTGATCTGACTTTTTCTGTAATTGAGCCTGACAAATACTTTATAAAAAGGATTGGGCTTATTTATGTTTAAAAAGTCTGGAAAAGAAAAATAAAAAAAATTACCGAAACTATTGACAACGCCGCGTTATGAGTGTATAATAATCAAGCACTCAAGAGAGTTGCCAATATCGCGGAGTAGAGCAACCCGGTAGCTCGTCGGGCTCATAACCCGGAGGTTGCAGGTTCAAATCCTGTCTCCGCAACCAAA
>JALEYA010000103.1 GCA_022779945.1 Oscillospiraceae bacterium
TCTTGCTTCAACAATCGCATTTTTCGCAACTCTTGCGGCGATACCAAAAGCGGCAACGATAATGTCTGCGTCCTCGGTCATGAATTTTTCGCACATCGGCTCGTTTTCTTCTATCATCTTATACTTTTCGTATCTTGCAAAATTCTGCTTTTCCAGCTCATCGGGAACAAGCGTCAGAGAGTTGATGATGTTGTGCTCTCTTTGCATTTTCGTACCCGTAACCGCCCACGATTTGTCGTAGTCGGGAACCTTGACTTCGGAAAGCTCAACCGGCTCCATCATCTGACCCATCGTGCCGTCGGCAAGAATCATCGACGTGATTCTGTACTTGTCGGCAAGGTCAAAGCCCTTGATCGTAAGGCTTGCCATTTCCTGAACGGAAGCCGGTGCTAACACGATCATGTGATAATCTCCGTGTCCGCCGCCTCTTGTCGCCTGGAAGTAATCCGACTGGCTCGGCTGAATGCCGCCGAGTCCCGGACCGCCTCTTTCCACGTTGACGACGAAAGCAGGCAGATCACAGCCGGCAAGATAGGAAAGTCCCTCGCTCTTGAGCGAAATTCCCGGGCTTGACGAGGAGGTCATAACCCTTTTGCCCGTGGAAGCGACACCGTAAACCATATTGATTGCGGCGACCTCGCTTTCCGCCTGTAAAAATGTACCGCCGATTTTCGGCATTCTTTTTGCCATATAGGCGGCAATTTCCGTCTGCGGTGTTATCGGATAGCCGAAGTAATGGCGGCAGCCGGCAAGAATAGCGGCTTCGGCGATTGCTTCGTTTCCTTTCATCAGTACCTTTTCAGCCATATTTTCAGCTCCTTACTTTTCAACTTTTATCACACAGTCGGGACACATTGTTGCACAGAATGCACAGGCGATACACTGACTTTCGTCACTCATCGCCGCCGGGGAATGTCCCTTTTCGTTGAGCCTGTCCTTATCGATATATAACAGATGCTTCGGGCAGGCACTTACGCAAAGACCGCAGCCCTTGCATAATTCCGTTCTGAAAGTAACTTTTGCCATAGTTTTTGCGTCACCGTTTGGCTGTTAAGCTCCTCGGTGAAGCCTCCTTTCTATATTGTATAAACTACGCATTGATATCAAAGTATTTCTTCTGCAGCGTCATCGGAAATACTTCTCCCTGCACGCCGTTTATTTCTCCGCACAGACTTTCCACTGCGCTCGTCATGATGACCGGCAAGCCGCAAAGAGCCGAAAGCTCTCTTGCTTTTTCGTCCGTTCTGAGAACATCTTCGGCGGTCGTTTCGTTTCCGAGGTTCGAATTGTTGGCGATTGCGGTAAACGGGATCCCGCACGCTTTTTCAATCTCTAATAGTATATTGTAAGCCTCTTGAGCCGTCCTTGTCAACGGTCTGAAGAAATTTGCGACAAAAATCATCTCGAAATTGTTTTCTTCCCGGATTTTTTCGCTAAGTCTGCCGAGTGCGACTGCTCCGCTGTCGTCTCCGCCGACGTCAAGCACGGCATGGGTGCTTTTGTCCTCAACCGTGCGGTACATCTGAGCCGGAAGCGCCGGAATATCAAGGTTCGAGTTGGCGTATTGGGAACAAATCAGCTCAATTCCGAGGTCAGACAGCTCCTGCTCGCTGTCCTTGGTGCGAAAATAGGGGTTGACGATATCAAGGTCGGCGATAACAACGCTTTTGCCCTCATGTTTCAGCTTTTTCGCATAGTTTACCGCAAGGTTCGTTTTCCCGCTGCCGTAATGTCCGCAAAAAAGCGTGATTCGTTTTCTGTTCTTCATATTAAAGCTTGTTTCTCATGATCTTACCGCTGATCGTCTTGGGAAGCTCGTCACGGAATTCAACGATTCTCGGGTATTTATAGGGAGCGGTGTGCTTTTTGACATAGGTCTGAATTTCCTTTTTCAGCTCCTCCGTGCCCTCAGTGCCCTTGGTCAGCACGATGCTTGCCTTAACAACCTGTCCTCTGACCTCATCGGGAGCCGCGGAAACGCCGCATTCGAGAACATAGGGAAGCTCCATGATCACGTTTTCAATCTCGAACGGTCCGATACGGTAGCCCGAGGACTTGATAACGTCGTCGATACGGCTGACATACCAGAAATAGCCGTCCTCATCGCGGTAGGCAACGTCGCCCGTGTGATACATACCGTCGTGGTGCGCTTCCAGCGTCTTTTCTTCGTCACGGTAATAACCCATGAACAGGCCGCACGGGTCGCCCTTATCCGTTCTGACAACGATTTCGCCCGATTCACCCGTTGCAACGGGATTGCCGTCCGGGTCAACAAGATCGATGTCATAGGTCGGTACTGCCTTGCCCATGGCGCCCGGCTTCGGCGTTGTGCCGACAAGGTTGGCGATGGTCAGGGTGGTTTCGGTCTGACCGAAGCCTTCCATAATGGTAAGACCGGTTGCCTTTTTGAACTGATAGAACACTTCAGGGTTCAGCGCCTCACCGGCAGTTGTTGCGTACTTGATGGAAGACAGATCATAAGCGGAAAGATCCTCTTTGATGAACATCCTGTACATCGTCGGCGGAGCGCAGAAGGTGGTAATGTTGTACTTTTTGAACATCGGAAGAATCTTATCGGCGTGGAAGCGGTCGAAGTCATAGGTAAAGACCGCACCTTCGCACATCCACTGACCGTACAGCTTACCCCAGAGAGCCTTGCCCCAACCGGTGTCGGAGATCGTGAAGTGAAGTCCGTCGGAGTGGACGCAGTGCCAGTATTTGGCGGTGATATAGTGTCCGAGCGCATATTTATAGTTGTGCTCGGCAATTTTCGGATATCCCGTTGTGCCGGAGGTGAAGAACATCAGCATAGGGTCGCTGCCACAGGCGGTGTCCGCCTCTCTCGGAAAAATGCTTCTGAAGAGCTTATATTCCTTGTCGAAGTTATGCCAGCCTTCACGGTCAGCGCCGACCATGATCTTTACTTTCAGCGTTTCGCTCTTTTCGGCGGCAAGATCAACCTGATGAGCCGTGTCGTCGGCTGATGTGCAGACGATCGCCTTGACGCCGGCGGCATTAAAGCGGTATTCAAAGTCATGCTCTAAAAGCTGATGCGTTGCGGGAATGGCAACCGCACCGAGCTTATGAAGCGCAAGAATCGTGAACCAGAACTGATAATGTCTTTTCAGAACGACCATGACACGGTCACCCTTGCCGATACCGAGCGATTTGAAGTAGTTCGCCGCTCTTGCGGATTCCTTTTTCATGTCCTCAAAGCTGAAACGACGCTCGGTCATATCCTCCGAAATATGAAGCATGGCAAGCTTCTGCGGATCCTTTTCGGCTATAGCGTCAACCACGTCGTAAGCAAAGTTGAACTGTTCCACATTCTTGAAGTCGAGCGAAAGAAGTCTGCCCTGCTCGTCCTCTTTGGCGTCGATGAACTTCTTGATAACGAAGTCGTCAACCTTTCTTGCGGAAACAATGCTTTCCTTGATTTCCTTTTCGTCAACCTTTTCGTCGCCGGGAACAACAACAGCAAGGAACAGGCAGTCTTTTCCGTCAACGGCGATCATGCCGTGCGGTGTTGAGCTTTTATAGTAAATACTGTCGCCTTCGTGAAGTACTTCGGTGTGGTCGCCGACTCTGACCTTCAAGGAGCCTTCCAGCACAAGGTCAAATTCCTGACCGCTGTGGGTTGTGGTGTGGATGGGCTTATTCTGAAGCTCATCGGAGTATTCATATTTAACCCAATACGGCTCGGCAAGCTTGTTGCGGAAAAGCGGCGCAAGGTTGCTGATTTCGATTCCGGCTTCCTTGGCGGTGCGGATACCCTCGCCTTTTCTTGTAACGGCGTAGGACGAAAGCGATGCGCTGTGACCTTCGAGAATATCGGTGATGCCGATTCCGAAAGCAAGGGCGCATTTATGGATAAACGTGAAGGGGAGATCGACCGTGCCCGACTCATACGCTCTGTATTCGTCAACGGTCAGATTGGTTTTTTCCGCCATTTCTTCGGCATGAAGCCCGGCAATTTCGCGCATTTCACGGATTCTCGCCGCAACCTCCAGTACCTCATTGGGAACATTTTTGTTATTCATGACTGTTACCTCCGAAAATTTATTTGACAACCGAAAAAAAGAAAAGCCCGTCTCAAGATCATCTTGAGACGAGCAGTTATAAACTTACCCGCGGTACCACTCAAATTGCAGCTTAACGCTGCCGCTCTCGGACTCTGACAAGCCCTATGCATTAACGCAGCAGTCACGGAAGGCATCTACTAAGCTTTCTAAGCTTTTCGGACCTCCGGCTCGGAAGCGATGGGACCTGAAACTTGTATCTGCGGGGCTTACACCGAATTCCCCACTCGCTGAAAGACCGTCAATTTCGTCCGTCTTCGTCATTGCCTTTCTAATTTATTCGGTTGTTTGATTGTCGTTAGTTTATCACTTTAAAGGGAGCTTGTCAACCCTTTTTCGGCAACTTTTTCGCTTTATTCTAAAAATCTTTTTGCCGCCTCGACCATGGTAATTCCCGAGTTCATACTGTACCGCTGAAGTAGCTTATGCGCGTCACCCTCGGGAATCCCTCTTTCCGCCATCAGCTTTCTTTTCGCCTTTTCGATCAGGTCGGTTTCCTCTTTCGGCCTGTTGCCTTTGGCGGTCGTTCTGGCGGCGAAGGTGCTGTTCATGCTGCCGGCGACGGAGAACACGGTTTCGGCAAGCTCAAGCCTTGTCACCGGAAGATTGACGGGTGTAACGTTGCTGACATAATACGGAAACGGCTGTTCACTCGTCAGAAGCAGAATCATATCCCAGCTGTCGGGCATGATTTTCGACAGGTAGATCGACGGCAGATCCTTGAGCGTTGCGCAGATCAGAACGCCGTCCTCCATATCGGACCAGAGCGACTGCACTTCACTTGCACTTGTGCAGCTTGCGCAAGCGGACACCCCGGAGGATTCAAGCATTTTTTCAAGCGTCGCCGTCAGCTTTTTACTGCTTGCGGCAATCACAATATTCCGCATGCCGTCACCTCACGAAATAAAATGAAATGAAAAAAGGCACATCGAAAACGATGTGCCGAAGAGGACAGAAGGAATTACTCGGCAAAGCCGGATTCAACAAGCTTTACCAATTCTTCAACAGCGGCCTTTTCGTCCGAACCGCCGGCGATAATGCGGATTTCGGTACCGCCCATAATGCCGAGAGAAAGAACGCCGAGAAGGCTTTTGGCGTTGACTCTTCTTTCGTCCTTTTCAACCCAGATCGACGATTTGAATTCGTTCGCTTTCTGGATGAAGAAAGTTGCCGGACGTGCATGAAGACCAACCTGATTCTGTACAACTACTTCTTTAACATACATAATATGATATCTCCCACACACAAATTATCATTTATCTGACGCTACATATTATATCACAAATCGAAACTTCGTCAATAGATTCTTGGGGCGGAAATGAGATTTCGTTTGCAAGCCTAAACATCAGCTAAATTAAAACTTAAAATTTGTGCATTTTAACTATAAATTTCAGGCATAAAAAAGCAGTCTGCACAATGGGCATGGGAATATTTTCAACTTCCGGACAAAACAACGTCGAATCTGCCGGAAGAACCGGTCTCTTTTTATGACGGATCCCGGACTTCGCAAGCTTACACCGGAATCCGTG
>JALEYA010000119.1 GCA_022779945.1 Oscillospiraceae bacterium
TGTGCATTTGATTGCGTAGATGCATCAGGAATATTGGCTAAATATCGATAAATTTTAGTTTGTAGAGGCATTTGTTAAAGTAGGGGCGACCCCGCGTGGTCGCCCAAGATCGTCCGCCTATTTTTTCTTGGTAAAATTAAAGGACGCCTTGTTTTGGGCAGCCACACGGGGCTGCCCCTACCGAACCGCCTTGAGATTGTATATCATTAGGAAACAAACAATAAATTGACGGCATAAAACCCCTCTGTCAGCAGAGCTGACATCTCCCCTTTCAGGGGAGAATCCTTTTATATCGGACTTGATGAAATATTTTTCTCCCCTGAAAGGGGAGATGTCACGAATGTGACAGAGGGGTCCCGACAAACTAAAATTTGTCGATCAGCCCACGGTTTGGGCACTCAGCTTTCAATTAAGAACCGTGAAACCCGGCATTGGTGTCGCCTTGCGACCGACAAACTGAAATTTGTCACTCAACTTCCGGTTTGGGATGTTGAATAAAAATGCAGCTTCTAACCTTTATGTACCGACAGTATGTTACCGTGCAATCAGCCCCCAGATAACCGCAACGATCACCGACGGGAGCATATTGGCAACCTTGAACTTCTTGTCGAATACAAGATTAACTCCGACGCAGAAAATCAGAACCGAGCCGAGAAGGGAAAGGTTGTTTAATGCCGGCTCCGTCATCAGCGGCTTGATAAAACCTGCGAGTGCCGTCACGAACCCTTGAAGAAGTCCAACGGGGATTGCCGAAAAAATACAGCCCTTGCCGAGTGAAGCGGTCATGATACAAATGATGAGCATATCGAGGATGGCTTTTAAAATCAAAGTTGAGGGGTCACGGTTGATTCCATCCTCAATCGCGCCGACAATCGCCATGGCACCGATACAGACCGTAAACGAAGCGGTGACAAAGGCACTTACAAAAGACTTTTCCTTGCTGTTGCCCGTTTTGACCTTCAGCCATTCGCCGAACTTTTCAAACAGCCGTTCAAAATTGATGATTTCGCCGATGATTGAACCTATGGCGAGACAGGCAATCATCATCAGCGTCCCGTCGGCGGTGATTTTTCCGTTTTCGACGGTCAGCATTTTTGTCAGCACGCCGGCTATCCCGACAAAGATGACGCACACGCCGCAGGACTTCATCAGGGTGTCCTGAAATCTCGGTTTCATAAATTTGCCGAACAGCAAGCCGAAAAGACCGCCGATTATAATGGCGGCTACATTGATGATGGTTCCGAGTCCCGGCATTTTATCGCTCCTTACTGTTAAGATACCTCTGAATCAATCGCAGTATACGCTTTGATGCACAGCTTGCTTGCCGATTTTTCGCCGGATTGAATCAGACTTTCCTAAAAATTCAATTCATTATACTCCCAAAAAACGGCAATATCAACTGTCTTGCTTCACGAAACCGTAAAACTGTTTAAGAAAACTTAATAAAATATCAAATTGATATAATCTTTTAAATATGTTATAATAAAAAACAGATGATGACCAAATCATGACAAACATCTATAATTGTTTTAAACTTGGTTTGGTAAAACTTTGAATTGTTAAAGGAGATGATACTGTGGGAAGATCATTTTCGGATATTACGCCGTATATCAGAGAACTTGCCGAAAAATCAAAGGAGAATAATGGCATACAGCCGCAAATGTACACGCAGCATCATGTCAACCGCGGACTTCGTGACATGAACGGCAAGGGCGTTGTCACGGGGCTTACCGAAATTTCGGAAATCAAGGCAAAGAATGTTCTTGAGGACGGCAGCGAGGTTCCGTGTAAGGGTGAACTTTATTTCAGAGGCATCAACATTAATGACCTTGTGAACGGATTTATGAAAGACGACCGCTTCGGCTTTGAAGAGACGGTATATCTGCTTTTGTTTTCCAAATTGCCCGATAAAAAGGAGCTTTCTCGCTTCAGTCAGACCTTGGGTGAAAACCGCAGTTTACCGCCGTCATTCGTCAGAGATATGATTTTAAAGGCGCCGGGCAAGGATATGATGAACATACTGTCAAGAAGCGTGCTTGCGCTTTATGCTTACGATGACCACCCGGATGATATCTCGGTTGAAAACGTTCTGCGTCAGAGTTTACAGCTGATTGCCGTGTTGCCGATGCTTTCCGCTTACGGCTACCATTCGTTCCGCCATTACCATCAGGGCGACAGTCTGTTTATCCATAATCCGAGACCGGAATTGTCAACCGCCGAAAACTTTTTGCATATTCTGCGTGAGGACGGCAAATTTACGCACTCCGAAGCGAAAATGCTGGATCTTGCGATGGTACTTCACGCTGAGCACGGCGGCGGAAATAACTCGACTTTTACCACGCACGTTGTCACCTCGTCGGGCACGGACACCTATTCGGCGATTGCCTCTGCGTTGGGTTCCCTGAAAGGGCCGCGGCACGGCGGTGCAAACATCAAGGTCGTCAAGATGTTCGACGACATGAAGCAGAGCATCAACACAAAAAACGAGGGCGAGATCAAGGATTATCTTGTACGGCTTCTCAATAAGGAAGCGTTTGACAGAGCCGGTCTGATTTACGGAATGGGTCATGCGGTGTATTCGCTTTCCGACCCGAGAGCCGATATCCTGATGAACTGCGCCAAGAGTCTGGCTTATGAAAAGGGCTTTGAGCAGGAATATAAGCTATATGAAACCGTGGCAAGAATTGCACCTGAGCTGATTGCGGAAAAGCGAAAAATGTATAAAGGTGTCAGCGCCAATGTGGACTTTTATTCAGGGCTTATCTACCGTATGCTGGAACTTCCGTATGAGCTTTATACGCCGCTGTTTGCGATGTCGAGAATCGCCGGCTGGAGCGCGCACCGGATCGAGGAGATTCAGAACAACGGAAAGATTATCCGTCCGGCATATATCAATGTTAAAGAACACGCAAAATATTTACCGTTCCTCGAACGGTAAATATCAGTGAAGAGTGAATAGTTGCGGCCGCGGGGAAGTTTTGTGCCGCAGGGAAGCCGCTTACCGCGGAAATAGACTTTGCTGTATGGGAGAGTCGGTAAATTGTAAAAGCACCTCGTGCGGATTCGGATTTTCCACTATTCATGTTCACTTTCTCTCTTCATTCTTCATTATACAAATTTATCCGGGATTCTCCTTTGCGGAATCCCGGATCCTTTCTGTTTACTCAAATAACGGGGTAGAGAAGTACCGCTCCGCCGTGTCGGGCAGTACCGTGACGACCGTTTTGCCCTTGCCGAGCTTTTTGGCAAGCTTCAAAGCCGCCGCAACGTTCGTTCCGCTGCTGATGCCGCACATGATGCCTTCTTTTGAAGCCAAAAGCTTTGACGTTTCCAGTGCTTCCTCGTCCTTGATGATGCAGACGTCATCGTAGATTTCCTGATTGAGAATTGCGGGAATCAGACCGTCACCGATTCCCATCTGTACATGGGTGCCGATCGATCCGCCGGACAAAATCGCCGCATTTTCCGGTTCAACCGCCCAGATCGTCATATCCGGGTTGGCTTTTTTGAGTACCTCACCGATGCCGGTAATCGTGCCGCCCGTGCCGATGCCGGAACAGAAGCCGTCGATCGGTCCGCCCACCTGCGAAAGGATTTCTCTGCCGGTTGCGCTTCGCTGAATTTCGGGGTTCGCCGGGTTTTCGAACTGCTGCGGAACAAAAACATTCGGGTCTTCCGACTTGATTTTCATCGCAAGCGAAACGCAGTCTTCGATACACTGTCCGATATTTCCGTCGTCGTGAACGAGCAGAACTTCGGCGCCGTAATGTTCGACCAGCTTGCGGCGTTCTTCGCTGACCGAGTCGGGCATGATGATTTTCACCTTGTAGCCCTTTACCGCTCCGACAAGAGCCAGCCCGATGCCCTGATTGCCGCTTGTCGGCTCGACGATTATGGTATCTTTGTTGAGCAGTCCCTTTTCTTCTGCGTCACGGATCATGTTGAATGCGGTGCGGGTCTTGATCGAACCGCCGACGTTCAATCCTTCGAATTTTACAAGGATCTGTGCGCTGTCAGGATCGGTCATATGGTTAAGGCGAATAATAGGCGTGTTGCCGATTGCGTCTAAAATCGTATCATATATCATTTCTAAAACCTCAAAAAACGAATTTCATCAATCATACCATAATATGGAAATTTTTGCAAGAGTGATACAGAAGGGTTTGTCGCATGGCGACACCAATGCCGGGTGTCACTTTACTTGATAGAAAGTTGAGTGCCCGAGCCGTAAGATGGGTTATAAGAGAGGTTTTTATCTCAGATCAGTGGAGGTATCGCAGGTGCTGACACCGGTTGGGTTGTTTTACTTGAATTTACAAGAAAAATATATTATAATATTTATATAATACAAGGAAGGAGAACCGATATGCTGATTAAAATTCTTTTTACCGCTCTGATGGTTCTTTGTACCGTCGTCGGCGTTGTCCTGGTTCACTTTCTTCCGGTTGAAAGCAAGAGCTTAAAATGGAACCTTCACGCAAGATTTTTTTGCTATTACACTCCTCTGATTATAGATTTTGTCATTATCGGTCTAAGCTCTTACCTTTTCGGGCAGGACGGGGAAGTTTCGGATGAGCATTTCGCTCTTGAGATCGGTGCGATGATCGTTATTTTTCTTGCCATCTTTCTCTCTGACCGGTACGCTGTCAAAAAGCGGATAAAGCCGTATATCCAAAAGCATCCGGAGGAGTACAAAGAATATGACGAACAAAATGTCGGCAGAGGCAGATTTGATGAAGGTATTCTTGATGCGCTTTTTTCTTCACTGCTTCTGTCCATGGTTTTATTGTGCTATTATCTGATGTTTTGGGCAGTGTGAAAGGTTTTGTCGGCTGAACTTTTTTATTCTTGCTTTGATAAAGATTTTTGCCCCACTACCGATCGGACAGTCAGTCGGCAATGACACCAACGAAATAAGGAACACCCGAATGAGCGTTCCTTATTTCTCTATATAGATTTTCCTCCCTGAAGGTTAAACCTCGTTTGTTGCCACAATATCCACGCCTGTGTCGCAGATATTGCAGATAATGACATCGCCGATTTTAATCGGTGCGTCAACAACCTCATTGTTGATGATTTTCATGCAGTCAAACATCTTGTCTTTGGGAATCGGTGCGCTTGTCTTGACGGGCACAACGGGAAGCTTACCGCCGTTGACCTTGACGGTCGAGGTCAGCATTCTTACGGGGTTCGTGCATTCGTCAATGGCATATTTTTTTCCTCTCGGGCAGGTGTTCCCGGTGACGGAAAGGACGTCTCCGTTTTCGCCGAGTTCAACGCTGAGCGGACAGCCGAGCGGACAGGATACGCAAACTAATTCTTTTTTCATCATTTATCCCTCCACTTTCACAATGATATCGTGCTTGTCGATTTCCTTGATATCTTCAAGCTTGATCGGTACGCTTTCCATTTCACCCGGAGCAAGCTTTTTCTTTTTCTTGGAATACAGTACCTTGTCTCCGGCGGTGACAACGATCTTCGCATTCTTGAATATGTCGGTAACACGGAAATAAATCTTCACGTCGCCGTCGGTGGTGCAGTTGATGTTTTGCGGTACGACATAGCGGACGCCGTTTTGCGCCTTGACATGAATGCATTTTCCGCTGCGGCTTCTTGATTTGGATTTGCTCTGTATGTATTTCGCCGCACCTTCGCCGGCAATCTGACTTTCCTGGGTGACGTAGTCAACAAGGTCATGCACCTGAAGCACGTTACCGCACGCAAAGACGCCCGGGCGGCTTGTTTGTCTGTATTCATCAACGATGGCGCCGTTGGTGACGGGATCAATGATGATACCCGCCATTCTGGTCAGCTCGTTTTCTGGAATCAGACCGACGGAAAGCAGCAGGGTATCGCATTCGATGTACTGCTCCGTGCCGGGAATCGGTTTTCTGTGCTCGTCAACGTTGGCAATCGTAACACCCTCAAGACGTTCGATGCCGTGCGTTTTGATAACCGTGCACGAAAGTTTGAGCGGAATGCCGAGGTCGTCAAGGCATTGCACGATATTACGGGTCAGACCGCCCGAATACGGCATCAGTTCGCAGACCATCTCGACCTTTGCCCCCTCAAGAGTCATACGTCTTGCCATGATAAGACCGATATCGCCCGAGCCTAAAATGACAATCTTTTTGCCC
>JALEYA010000132.1 GCA_022779945.1 Oscillospiraceae bacterium
TGTCACCTTTTGACAAGGAGGAGCCAAATGGAACTGACCCAACTGAAATATTTTCTTGAAGTGGCCGAAAGCCAGCATATCACCAAAAGCGCACAGAAGCTTCATATCGCCCAGCCTGCCCTGTCCCAATCCGTTCACCGGCTTGAAAAGGAACTTCGGGTTCCGCTGTTCGTTTCGAAAGGGCGCAATATCGTACTGACCGAATACGGGAAGTATCTGAAAGAAAAGCTGCTGCCCGTCGTCGAGTCGCTTGATGCGATTCCCGCACAGCTTCAGACCATGGCAAAGCTTGAAAGTGAAACCATTCATCTGAACGTACTTGCCGCTTCAACGCTTGTTACGGAAGCGGTGATCGAATATAAAAAGACCCACGATGAGGTGAATTTTCAGCTTTTGCAGTCACAGACCGACGAGCTTTACGACATCGGTGTAAGGACGAAGCTTTTTTATCAGTCGGACGGTGAAAACGACAGCACCTTTGTCTGCACGGAAAAAATCTATCTTGCCGTTCCGAATTCTCATGCGCTCGCCGAAAAAAGCAGTATACAACTAAGCGAAGCCGCTGACGAAGGCTTTATCAGCCTCATGGGTTCGCGTCAGCTTCGACTCATCTGCGACAACTATTGCCGCCATGCAGGCTTCAGTCCGCGGATCATTTTCGAAAGTGACAGCCCGGCGGCCGTACGGAATATGATTGCCGCCAATATGGGCGTCGGCTTCTGGCCGGAGTTTACCTGGGGCAGTCTTGAAAGCGACAAGGTAAAACTCGTTGAAATCGAACAACCGCTTTGCCGCCGAGACATTATCATCGACTACAAGCTGAATAAAACAGACTCGAGTTCCGTGATCGACTTTTTTAATTTCTTCAAGGACTTCTGCCGAAAAAAGCAGGCAATGTTTATTGACACATAAAGTCCGTGAGAATATAATGTTATCAGAATGAATGAAAGGGGCGGTGTTATGAGAATCATCACAATCAGCCGCGAATTTGCAAGCGGCGGAAGAGAAATCGGCAAACGGCTCGCCGACGAATTGGGCTTCGATTATTATGACCGCGAAATCATCAACCGGATCGCCGAAAAAAGCTCGTTTGATCCCGACTATGTGGAAGAAATGCTCGACAGAGGGTTGCCGAAGATATTCCCGCTGACCTTCGGCCGTACGTTTACTTATCCCGATTCCGCTTCGCAGAATTTCAATAAAATCCTCCTTGCCGAACAGCAGATCATCACCGAGATTGCACAGAAGGGGCGGGATTTCGTCATTGTCGGAAGAAGTGCCGATATCATTCTTTCCAAATATAATACCTTCAACATTTTCGTCTATGCCGACATGGCGTCCAAAATTCTCCGCTGCCGTCAAAGAGCGCCGCAGGGTGAAACTCTCACGGACAGAGAGTACGCAAAAAAGATAAAAAAAATAGACTCTGCAAGAGCCTCAAACCGAGAACTGATCGGGAACGGCGGCTGGGGCGAAAAGGAGAATTACAACCTTTGCGTCAACACAACGAATGTTGACATCAAAAAGATCATTCCTGCCCTTGCCGGTCTTTCGCTCGCGTTCTTTAACGGACAATAAGCGCTTTAAAATAAATCCGGCTGCTGACGGTATTGTCACCAGCGAAGCGGCATATTTTCATTTTTTACGTCGGTAATATGCCCGTTTTCGACAGAATAAACAATGATCGGCTTTTCGGTCTTACGGCAAAGCCCGATCACATATCCGGTGCCGCGGCTTTTTCCGTCCCAGAAGGCGACGACCATGTCCGCCGTATCAACAATTCTGTCATTTCTGACAAGCGGAGCGCGAGCCCCGTATTTTCCGTAATCGGGCAAAAACTCGATATACTCCAATCCGTATTTCTGCGAAAGCCGGCGGGCGCTTTTGTCGATTCCTCTTGCACCGCCGGAAATGATTGCCGTCACGTTTTCAGGCAGATATTTTCTTTGGATTTCAAGCTCAATATCTCTTGATCCGACGACGGCAACTTTCAATGATTTCACCCCAAAAAGAATTTTATTCATCATAACACGAATACTATTCAAAAGTCAACCCGATTGACAATCGGGCATATTTATTATAACAGGAAAGGCGGACAAGCCATGTTCAAGCTTATTCAATGTGCAAAAAACACCTATTACTTAGACAGCTTTGCAAAGGTCGGCGTCTATGATCTCGGGAACAACGAAGTGATGCTGATTGACTCGTGCGACCACAAAAAAAGCGTCAAGGATCTCGATGCCGCTTTGACCGAACGCAATTGGAAAGTTAAATTCATCGTCAACACCCATTCGCATCTTGACCACATCAACGGCAACGACTTTTTCAAGGAAAAATACGACTGTGATATCTATGCACCCGAAACCGAAAGACTGTTTGTCGATGTCCTTGCCCTTGAAAGAACGGCCTACTTTACGGCTGTTCCGATGCGTGCCCCCTATGACCCGACGTTTGTCCCGACCGGCAAGCGAACGAAGCTGTTGACAAAAGACATTTTACCCGACGGCTTTGACCTGATCCGTCTGCCGGGTCATACGCTGAACATGGCCGGAATCAAAACAGCCGACGGCGTCTGGTTTACGGCGGACTCCGTACTGGCAAAGGAAACCTTTGACGGCTATAAAATTCCGTTCTTTCTGCTCATCAATCAAAGTATCGAAACCGCCCGCAAGGTCGCCGGGCTTGAGGGAAATTACTTCGTTCCGGCTCATGCAGCCGCCGGTGAAAGCATAAAAGAGCTTGCGCTGTATAATGCCGATGCCCTGAGAAAAATCAAGGATTTTATTGCATCAATTGCCGACGGTCGTTCCTTCGAGGGGATTCTGGAAGAAGCCGACAGGCAATGGGATCTTGACTACAATCCGGACAAGTACACCAAAATCGGAATCACCGTAAAAGGTGTTTTACAAGGGTTGATTGACGAAAACGTCTATACGGCGGAAATGAACGGCAGCCGGTTGGTATATAAAAAGATATAATTTTTCGAAATGTTTGATTTTTAAAGTAAATTTAAGTTTAACTTCATAAAATTGTCACAAATTTAAAAATGATTTCACACTTGTTGAAAAGAGGTGACAAATAATGGAGCAGATTAAGGAATTCTTTGCAAACCTGGACCTGAAGGCCATCATCGATAAAATCATGGCTTTTGTTCAGCAGATCGTAGCACAGCTTATGGGCGGCAAAACAGAAGCTGAATAAAGAAACAGCAACTGTGACTTCGGTTTTCCGGGGTCACGGTTTTTTTGCGCTATTAAAAAATGCATTTTATAAAGTCCTTGTTTCTCGCCAGCACTTCTCTTGCCGACCAGAGTATCTGCGCCGGATACCGCAGCAGATGCGCTTCTACGCCGTATGCTTCCAAGCCGAGCTGTCTTGCAATAAACAAAGCCCGCGGCATATGATACGACTGCGTGATAATGACAAGCTTTTTTACGCCGTCTTTTCTGGCATTCATAATGCTGTCGTAGGTTGAAAGACCGTAAATGTCCGTCTTTATTTTTTCTTCGGCAATCCCGTACTCCTGTATACAAACCCGTTTCATGACCGCCGGCTCATCATAGCCGTCCCGTGAGCTTCCGTCGCCCGTCAGAAACAGATAATCCGCCGAGCAGACTTTGAATGTCCCGCTCCCCTCCTGAATCCTTTCCCCGAGCATATCCGACGGACTTCCGTCCGGTCTTACCCCACAGCCTAAAACAAGAACACAATCAATATTTTTCAAAAAGGCGGTTTCACTTCGGCTGACGATACTCTTTTTCGCTGAGCCGATTATATAAAAATTCACGGACAGCACATAGACTGCAACAACACAGACAACGGCGAAAAAAACCAACGCCGCTTTTTTGATTTTCTTTCTTTTCTTCATTTTTATCAATCCTTAAATCAGTGTATCTCAAGAATAAAGCATTGTCACTTTCTTTTCAATACATGACCGCAAATCGTAAGGAAAGCTTCAGAAAATTGTAAGAAAATAAAAGCCGACGAAAACGAAATTCCGCCGGCAAGTTTTTTTAGAGGTTGTCTTTCGTTTTTTCGGCAGGCTACTTCTCGCCTGTAACCTCAATCCCGTTTTCATAAAGAAGCCGCGCCGTCACGCCCATTCCCTCAATCAACGTACCGCTGAACGTTCCGTCGTAAATGTGCGTCGTTCCGCAGGAAGGACTGTTTTGCTTGAGGATCGCTTTTTTGATCGAATGCTTGCGGCAGATTTCGAGAACCCGCTCCGATCCGCGGTGATACGCTTCGGTTCTGTCCTCGCCGTCAGACGAAAGAATCCGTCCGTTTACGATTTCACACGGCGTTCTCGGGGTATCAAGTCCGCCCTCGAGTTCAGGACACACGGGAAGTGCTTTTCCGCTTTCATAAAGAGCTTTCATTCTTTCGTCAGGCTTGCTTTTTCCGTCGTAGCGGCAGTTAAAGCCGCACAAGCAGGCGGAAACCGCAACCTCATACTCTTTTTTTATCATTACAGCTGAACCATAGTGTCAATATAAATCGGTTCAACCGGCGACGCTTTTTCGCCGAAAGAGTTATACTGCATCTCACGGTCGCAGAAAGAATCCACTACGTCCATGCCTTCGATAACCTTTCCGAACGCGGCATATTCGCCGTCAAGCTGCGTACAGCCGTCGGAATAGCAGATAAAAAACTGGCTCGATGCGGAATTGTTTTCCTGGCTTCTTGCCATGGAAATTACGCCCCTTGTATGAGAAAGCGTATTCTGAGAAAATCCGTTGGCCGGAAATTCACCGTAAATCTTATCCTTGCTGCCGCCCATTCCGGTTCCCTCGGGATCGCCGCCCTGCGCCATAAAGCCGGCATAGACACGGTGGAAGGTAAGCCCGTTATAAAAGCCGTCGTTGACAAGCTTCAGGAAGTTTTCGACCGTTTTCGGTGCATATTCGGGATAAAGCTCAATCGTGAACTTTCCGCCCTCTTTCATGGTCACCAGTACTTTGGGATGATTCATGTCATCCGCCTCCGTTTCATTTGATTTTTTGTCTGTCTTATCCGACTTCGTTTCGTCAGCTTTTTCCGTCTTTTCAGCGGAAGAAACATCTTGCGTTTCAAGCGGTTGCGTCGTTTTAACTTCTTCCTTGGTCTTTGTGCAGGATGCAAAAACGACGGTGATCAAAGCAAGGCTCAGGATAAGACAGCAAATTCTTTTGAAATTCATTTTTTTACCCATTACGAAATTTGAACCAAACAAAATTCGCCCTTTCAAAAATTTCAACACTGCTAATTATACATATTTTGGACTGCGTGTCAATACAACAGTTTTTGATTACGTAAATATATAAAAATTTTTGTTTTTTTTTTAAGTCCGATGAGACAAAAAGTAATAAAATATGATATACTGTTTGTGATTAAATCAATAAGTATATACTTTAAAGGAATGAAAACAGATGAAGGCAAACCGAAATTATCCCATCGCCGTCATAACCGAAAAAGCCGAACGCAGTCTTCGAAACGGTCACGTCTGGGTCTACGGCGAAGAAATTACCGAAACCGTCGGGCATTATGAAAACGGTGATCTTGTTGACGTTGTTTCAAAAAAAGGGCGCTTTCTCGGAACCGGTTTTATCAATGACAACTCGAAAATCAGAATCCGTATCATCTCCAAAAACGCAAATGACAAATTCGATTCCGCCTTCTTCGAGCGAAGACTCCGGTATTGCTTTCGCTACCGCCAAACGGTCATGGGCGACGATTTTGATTGCTGTCGTCTCATTTTCGGCGAAGCGGACGGCTTTCCCGGTCTGACGGTTGACCGCTTCCATGACATTCTTGTCACACAAACCTTGAGCCTCGGCATCGAGAAGCGAAAGGATATCATCTTTCCGCTGATGATAAAAGTCCTTGCCGAAACAGGCGTCACGGTACGGGCGATATTCGAAAGAAACGACGTCGGTATCCGGGAAAAAGAGGGTCTTGACGAATATAAAGGCTTTTATGAATATGACGGTCTTGCAACCGATCTTGACGGAAAGACCGAAATTTGCGAAAACGGCGTTTATTACGACATTGACTACATCAACGGTCAGAAAACAGGCTTCTTTCTTGACCAGAAATACAACCGTCTTGCCGCCGCAAAAATTGCCAAAGACAAGACCGTTCTTGACTGCTTTACCCATACGGGTGCCTTTGCGTTAAACTGTGCAAAGGCCGGAGCCAAAAGAGTGACCGCCGTCGATATTTCAAAAGATGCCATCGAACTGACACGAAAAAATGCCGCACGAAACGGACTTGAGAACGTCGACTTTCTCTGTGAAGATGTTTTTGAGCTTCTGACAAGGCTTTACGAAAGCGGCGACAAAACCTATGATTATATCATTCTTGACCCGCCCGCTTTCACAAAAAGCAGCAAAACCGTCCGCAATGCCGAGCGAGGCTACAAGCAGATCAATATGAAAGCGATGCAGCTTTTGCCGAGAGGCGGATATCTTGCCACCTGCTCGTGCTCCCACTTTATGACGGACGAACGGTTCCGGAAAATGCTCAAAAGCGCCGCCGTCGACGCCGGGGTCAGCCTTTTACAGATTGAAGCCAGACAGCAGTCGCCCGACCACCCGATTCTCTGGAACGTTCCCGAAACGGAGTATCTGAAATTTTATATTTTTCAGGTCATCTGATCGGCGTTCCCGTCATTGAACCTTTTAACAAGGAGGAAAAGCCATGATCAATCACAACAATCTTTGCATGGGCTGTATGAATCCGCTTTTGCCGCAGGATACAAAATGTCCGCATTGCGGCTTCGACCGCCAAAGGGTTCAGTCCGCTCCTTGCCTTCCCCTTCGCACCATTCTCAAGCAAAATTATGTTGTCGGTGCCGTAACATCAAAAACCAACGCCTGTATCACCTATTGCGGCTTTGATCTTCAAAAAGGCGCAAGGATCATCATCCATGAATTCTTTCCCGAAAAAATAGCGTCCCGCACAGACGACGAAAAACAAGTCACGCCGAATTTTCAATACAGTGCGCTTTATTATCAGTGTCTTAACCGCTTTGACGAGCTTTGGAAAACACTTCAATCGTTAAACACCGTTGACGCGCTTGAAACGCCGTATGACGTTTTTTATCTCAACAACACGGTCTATGCCGTGACCGATTACAAGCAAAGCATCACCATTCGCCAATATCTCGACTCGGACGGCGTTCTGCTTTCGTGGCAGCAGGCCTGTGAAACCTTTATGCCGGTGTTTGACGCGCTTGACCGACTGCACCGCGCAGGCATTCTTCATACCGGAATCAGCATCAGCACCGTCTCCATCGGCTCTGACGGAAAAATCCATCTTTCTTTGCCCGTTGTTCCGCTGTCTGTCGCTTCGATTCCCGAGGTTGAAGCCGTTTTGCAGGACGGATATGCGCCGATCGAACTGTATGACGGACGATTTCCGATCGGACCTGAAACGGACATTTATTCGCTGATGGCGGTTATGTATATCAGTATGACAGGCGTTTCGCCGCAGAAATCAACCGAGCGGGTTCAGAAAGATGCCATGATCATACCGCATTCACTTGCCTCGGGTATGACAAACGAAGCCATCGGTGTGCTGATCAAAAGCCTGAAGGTTTTTCCGAACGAGCGATTTCACAGTGTGGGGGAACTGAAAAGCCATATTCTTTCTTCTCTGCGTCCGGATACGCAGTCCGACGCAACAGACAGCAGTATTCCGCAGAAAGAGCCGATAAAAGTCGGTGTTCCGTCACCCGTAAGCGGCAATACCTCGGTTAAAAAGCAAGCCGAGACAAACACAAAAAAAGATTCCGTCACCACCATTGTACTCAAAGCAGTTATCAGCCTTATCTTGATCGGCTTTGTAATCTTTTCAACCATGTATACGACTTTCCTTTATGAGGACATCAGCGTTCCGTTTCTGGATAAGCTATACGCCCCGCTGAGCTTTCTGCCGATCAATCAGATCAACAGCAACGCGCCCACTGCACCGAACACAACGACCACAGACTACGGAAAAGTAACGGTTGCCCCCTCCTCGTCCGCTCCGGCACCGACCGTACCGCCGACCGTAACAACCACGGTACCGACTACCGTTCCGACAACCACTGCGCCACCCACAACGGAGCCTCCGACGACCGAAGCGCCGACTACCGAACCACAGGAGCAGACTCATGTCACCTCCGAGCAAAAGGTTGAGGTTGCCGACTTTACACGTCTGACCTATTCGGACATACGGTCGAACACAGTTTTCAACCGCAATTTCAATTTTGAATACCGGTTTGAAGCCAGCGATGACTACGCAAAAAACGCTGTCATCAGCCAAAGCGTACCCGCCGGTCAGACCGTCAACCAGGGTACAACCATTGTTCTGGTCATCAGCACAGGTCCCGAAAAAGTCAAATTGCCCGACGTGATCGGTATGGACTACGAACAGGCGCGGATGGTTCTTGAAGATAAAGGCTTTCAGGTCAGAAAAGAAATCAAGGATAACGACGGCAACGAAACGCCCGGAAAGGTATATACCATGTCCCTTGTTGCGGGACTGGAATTTCCGAAAGGAACCGAGGTCACCCTTGTTGTCTGGGGAGACCGACCGTCCTGAGATCCGTAAAAGTCGTCTTTATAAAAAATCGGCGGTCTGTACGAAACAGTCCGCCGTGCTTGTTTTCGTGCCCGGTTGCATTATTCTGTTTTTCTGTCAACACTTCTTAACCAATAAGCTGGAAACGGTACAAAATGATGCCCTGAATTTTTTATACAGAGTTTTTTATAATGCAACTTAATCCAGTGTTTTTTTCCCTAGACAACAAACAAAATAAGCTGTAACAGAACCAATAATCTCAACAATTATGTCGAATATATCTCCAGTTCCGAACAGCAATCCAACATACTGAAGCACTTCGATGGTCGTCCCTATTAAAATTGGGATAAATATTTTAGCAACTCGGTTACGATAACCGTAAAACGCAGAACATCCTAAAGAATAAGCCCACAACATATCAGGTAAATAATACTTAAAAAAAGACCAATACCATATATTGCCGGTTTCAATATATGTAAATGAGCGGATTTTTCCAAACAACGGTAACCATTCCTCATATCTTGCAATAATTATATCGTGTCTAAAGAAAAGATATATTAAACAAGCGGCAAGAAAGGGTATGAAAAAGTTTAATAGTTTGAATATTCTATATCTATGCATTAAGTTTAAATTACCAATCACCACCAAAAATATAGAACAAACAATACGCTGCAACGATTACAATTCCGCCAATCTTCCAAGCCCAATCAAATTTTTCTGTTTTTTTCACATCTTTGTGATATGATTCAAAGTCACCCTTGTAATGGAAAGTATTCACCAAAGTGGCATATTCATATTGACTTAAAGAAGCTACCGATTCAACTCCGTTTTTCCAAATGAGTTTAACCGAATATTTTCCTGCTATTGCAACATCACTACCAGATTGCAATTCATAACTTTTAAAACTTTGATCGGTGATATATGCCACCAGATGTAAGTCTTTATCATCATCGTCAAATGGAGCAATAAATAGTCTTTCCTCTCCGCCCATATATTTTGTACTTACAACATACCCGGCATATTTTCCTTTTTCAACTAATCCCATTATTAACATCCTTTCTAGAATAATATTTTTACGATAAATCTATTTTTTCCTTTCGTCAAACACACTTTTTTATCTCGTAAAAATAAAAAAGTGCGCAGTCGAAACTACGCACAAAAAACACATAGCTCAACTGTCGCCAAACAAAATCTCTAACAAATCTCACAGAAGTAAGTGTATGCAGAAATAGAGCATATATGTTTTTATAAAAATAAAAACACTACACCCTGTGAGACTGAATATTCAGATTTTGTTTGGCAAATTCAGTATAGCACATTATTTTTTGTTTTGCAAGTATTTTACTTGAACCTGTGCCGCCAACTTCTTCGGCGTATACGCTCACCGCTTGCACAAAAGATAAACGCTGCCTCTTTGAACCCGGTATTTCATCCTTCTAACAAACCATTGCAATATAATGAAAGAATCTTACGATTATGAAGTAAAATTTGACCATCACATTTGCAAAGACAATATTTCATAGCGTCAGCATCTTTATATCCACAGAATACTTCACTCTCCTTAAGGCGAATTTCATAGAAAAAGCACTTGCCGAAGCAAGTGCTTTTTCATGGAGCTACTGGTCGGACTCGAACCGACGACCTGCGCATTACGAATGCGCTGCTCTACCAACTGAGCCACAGTAGCGTATTGCGAACTTCAAAGTCCGCTTAGTAGTATATCATAAAGATTTAAAAATGTAAAGAGGATTTTCAAATTTTTTATCCGTTTAAAATTTGTCTGATATCCCGTCCGCAAAACTGAAGCGGCATACAGCTTCCGACAATTCTCGATGCGATCCGCTGAGAGTACTTTTCTTCGATCTCCCGGACGGTAAGATTCGTGCTGATAATAATCGGTTTTGAATTAATCATCCTCGTGTTCAGGATATTATACAGCTCGGCAACGGTAAACTGCGTTGAAAACTCGGCGCCGAGGTCATCAAGAATCAGCAGATCCGATTCGTATAAGTCTCCCTCAATGCTGTCCTCGTTATAGGTAGTCTTTCCGAAATGCTCCTTCTGAAGCCTGTCCATGATATTCTGAACGCTGTTATAGTAAACGCTGTAGCCTTTATTGATGACCACACCCAGAATGGCAAGGGACAGATGCGTTTTTCCGAGTCCCGTCTTTCCGAGCATGATAAGCCCCGTTGAACGGCGTGAGAAGTCCTTCGCCCAGTCACAGCAGTATTCATAAACCGTTTTCATCTGCTCTTTCTGGCTGATCCCGAGAACGGGGTCAACAACGTTCGGGTAACAGTCAAGCCGGAAAGAATCAAAGGTGCATTTTTTGATCTGAGCGGAGATTCCGAGCTCGTCAACCGCTGTCTGCTTTATCAGCTTTTTATAGCAGTCACAGTAATATCCGTCGTGAAAGCCGGTATCATGGCACACCGGGCAGGTATACTTCGCTTCAAGATAATCCTCGGGCAGACCGGCGCTTTTCAAAAGCTCTTTTCTCTTCTGCTGAGCCTGAAGGCTTTTTTCGGAAATCTTCAGCACATGCTTCTCTGCATCGTCCCCCAGACCGATGGCTTTTACTGCCTGAACGGCGCAGTCCGCCATTTCACGCTCAACGCTCAGAAGTTCGGGACATTTCAAGGCGGCGGCGTTTCTGCGCATTTTCTGCTCGTCCTCCGCCTTTTTTCTCCTTGCCTCAAGACGCTGTGCGGCTTTCTCATATACACTTTTTTTGTATGCCATGCATCTGACCGCCTTTATTGTGAATTCATTTTTTTATACTTTAAGCCGACCGACTTTTTCGCAAAAGCGTCAAGGTCATAAGACGCCGACGTTTCCGGCTTTTCTTCGGTTTTTTTCGGCTGAACCGATTTTGATTGGATCCATTTTTCGTGTTCCGCTTCAACATCGGACGGCGTTTTTATTCCGCTGTCATGCCAATTTTTCAGCACCTTATCCATATAAGCAAGACTCATTTTTTCCGTTCTGTCAATGCTGATTTCATAAGCTGTATAAATCATATCGGCCGCAAAGCCGTATTCTTTGCTCCAGACATTAAAATACCGCCGTTGTTTTTCGGTCGGCTTCGAATTTTTGACGCCGCTCATTTCCCGAAAATCCCGCCACAGCGCATCCGTTCCCGTCTGTTCGGTTATGTACTGCTCCGCCGACTCAATCGTATCAATTTCAAGCTCACTCCACTTTTTCCCGAGCTTCGCAATATAACTGTAGGACGTCTTTTTCAGCGACTTTGCGTATTCGATCAGCATTAAAATCACTTCGATCGGTAATCCGTAGCTGTCGTGAAGCATAATCAGAATCGACTGTCCGTCATATCCGATCGTTTTTCCGAGTTTCAGCTGAGCTTCGGAAAAAAGCTCCTTGAACTGTTCGCACTCTTTCAGCCTTGCGGCAACCTGCTCGTGACTCGGCTTTGAAATCGGAAGTTCACTGACGGTATGGCTTTGCGGCTTTTGCGGAATTTCTGCTTTTTCCTCTTTTTCGGCATCGGCCGTTTTTTCCGTATTGCCAAAAACAACGACCGCATCGTCGTCCGCACGTAAAAGAAGCCCCCGCTCGCGCCAGAATATCAGCGCATCGGCAACATCGGCTTCGTCAAGAAACAGCGCCTTTGCAATTTCGGCTGTATCCGGACTTTTCCCCGATATTGCGTGGCGAAAAAAATAAAGCAGTGTCTTGAGCTGAACAACACTTGCAAGACGTATGTTTTCGTCAACGAGGGAAGCCGGTACGGGAAACATATTCGAAAATACCGACGGGTTGATTTTATATTCCATACTTTGCCTTTCAATTCAACAAAATTCTGTCAGCGGTTTTTTACCATCTGATTATAAATGCGGCACATCTCATCGGAATCACCTTGCGCTACAAGCTGACCTTGCGTGAGAATGATCGCTTTGTTACATATTTTATTCACTCTGTCCGTACTGTGGGAAACAAAAAGTACGGTAACACCGTCACCCATCATTCCCTGAAGCCGCTTTTCGCTTTTTTCACGGAAAGCAGCATCGCCGACACTCAAAACCTCGTCAAGAATCAGCACGTCCGGCTTAACCGAGGTCGCAATCGAAAAACCGAGACGGGTTTTCATGCCCGATGAATAGCTTTTCAAGGGAGCATCAATAAAATCCTTCAGTTCCGAAAATTCAACGATTTCGTCATATTTTTCTTCGATGAATTTTCTTGAAAAGCCCATCGTAGCACCATATAAGAAAATATTTTCACGTCCGGAATAGTTCTGGTCAAAGCCGGCACTAAGCTCAATTAACGGAGCGATAACACCTTTGACGTTAACACTGCCCATTGTCGGCTTCAGCACGCGGGCAATCGTTTTTAAAAGCGTACTTTTTCCGGCGCCGTTAAAGCCCATTACTCCCATTCTGTCGCCCTTTTCAACCTTGAAGCTGATATCTTTCAGTGCCCAGAATTCAGAGAAATGAAGATTTCCCTTGGCAAGACGAATCAGATATTCCTTTGCGTTGTCAACACCCTCCTTATTGATGTTGAACTTCATGCTGACATGGTCAACTTCGATCGCGTAATTACTCACTCTGTTCTTCCTTTCTTATATGTGAAGAATGAATTTATCCTGGAATTTATAAAACAGTAAAAAGCCGACAACAAGGCAGACAACAGCCGCCACACAGCAATAAAGCATAATATGCATACTCCAATGCTGCCAGAAGGTGTCCGGTCCGCCCCAGATGATGCAGGCACGGAACATATCGATAATTCCGTACAGGGGATTGAGCTTGATCAGCTTGAGCTGCATGCTTCCCGCTTCAAAACCGAGTCGGTCAATCGTGTAAACGATCGGCGTTACATAGAAAAGCAGCAGACAGACAACATCATAAATGTTTTCGATATCGCGGAAGAACACCGACAGTGTTGCAAGAATCATGCCGACACCGAGTGAAAAGAAAAACAGAATAATAATCGGCACTACGGCAAAAACAATTCGCCATGTTATATGAATCGGATGAATGTTGGTCAGGTTAAAGAACAAAATGACGACAACAAGAACCGAAAGCGAAATCAAGAACGTGACAAAAGTCGAAATCACGGAAGAAAGTGGATAAATATATTTCGGAACATATACTTTTTTGATGATACCCGCCCGGCTTCGGATCGACCGCATCGCCCGCTTGGTGGAGGACGAAAAGAATTCGTAAAGTAAGCGGCCACAAAGAAGATAGACCGGATAGTTGACAACCTTACTGCTGTCACGACCGAAAAGGCTGTTGAAAACGAAAGACAGCACGATCATTGTCAAAAGCGGCTGTAAGAACGTCCAAAGCATTCCGAGAAACGAGTCCCGGTATTGAAGCTTAATATTTTTATGAACAAGCTCACTGAGCAAAAACCTGTATTTCATGAAGTTTTCGCCGTGACCTTTCATTGTTTTTTCCTTTTTCAAGGCTTCTCCTCCTAAAGTCAAGTCTTCCTGTGTTTAGGCAACCTCTAAAAACGTCCCGGCATTCGTCATAATGCCCAACTAATGCCGTCTTTGTCGTTCTCAATCCTTGAAATACACAGAGTATGTCTACGGATTTTTGCCTAAAATCCGACATCATTTGTGCACTATGCCAAACGCCTGGAGTTTTTAGAGGTTGCCTTTAGTTTATCCCTGAATATACAGTCCCGAAATCAAAACTGTCGGTTTATTATTATACCATAACGTGCCAAGTTTTACAATAGGCAAATTCCCCGGTTGCCCCCGAGAAAACTTCAAGTGCGAAACAAGGGAGTCAAACCTTTTTAACGTCCGGAAAATCCGCTTGTGTTAAACGGAAGTGTTCCGTATGACCGCCGCTGAAACACACCGAAACCATGAATCCGTCCTGCGAAAAAGTCAGAAACTCTTTTGAAAACAGCCTGAAACGATCTTGTCCGACCGCAGAAGAAAAATCAAGCCCACTCAGACCGGCTGAAATACCTTCCCCGGTAAGCTTCAGATAGCTTTCCTTTTGCGTCCAGAAGCGCATAAAGCCAACAGAAGCACCGTCTGAAGAAAGCTCCAGTACTTTTTGCTCATTTTCGCAAAGCACGCGTTTTATCACAGACGGCTTTGCGGCTTTGATAAGCTGAACATCAGCCCCGACTTCGTTTTTCGAAACAGCACAGAGCACCTTACCGCTGGAATGGCTGAGATTGAAAAAGAACGGGGCGGATTTCAGATACGGCTTCCCTTTTTCGGAATAAACAAGCCGGATACCGTCTCTGCTTTTGCCGGTTTCGATTTCATAAACATAGGACAGCAACGACCAGGCAAGGATGTGTTCCTTTTTCGAAAGCGGATTTCGAAACGAATCAAGATCTTTTTTCTTTTCTTCGGGAATATATCCCCCTGTTTCGAAAAATCTGTCGTCAAACAAATTGACGTCGGTCATATAAAGCTTCATATTTTCTCTCCGTATAACAACAGGCAGTCCGTAAACTGCCTGAAAACCGTTATGTTCAATTGTTGTTGCCGCCGTTCGGGCCCGAATAAGGATCATTCGGGTTCTGGTAATACGTATTCTGATTTTGCTGCCATGCGTTCGGGTCACCGCCGGGAGCCGTATAATACTGCTGATCGGACGGTTCGTCGCCCTTAGGCATAACGATAATACAGGCGATATAGAACGCGAGCGAATAGCCGAACAAAATAATAAGAATAAGGAATATAACACGGACGATGGTCGGATCAATGCCGAACCATTCAGCCAGACCGCCGCACACACCGGCAATCTTCTTGTCGTGACTTCTCGTAAGACGGCGGGACGTATTCTGATAAAGCTGATAGTAATTGTCCGGCGCTTTCGGAATGACAAGCGCAATAACAAAATAGACGATCAAGGCCGGAAGCACTTGCGTAGCAAGTCCGATCAAAACCGCAACGAGCCTTACAATGGTCGGGTCAATATTGTAATAGTCAGCAATACCCGAGCAGACACCGCAAAGCTTTCTGTCAGGGGAGCAATAAAGCTTTTTCTTCATATTATTCTACCTCTTTTTATTTTAAATTATTCTGAAGCTTCACCGCGGCAACCGTATTTTTCATCAGCATCGCAATTGTCATCGGTCCGCAGCCGCCGGGAACGGGTGTTATAAACGATGCTTTTTCTTTTACATTTTCAAAATCCACGTCACCGCAAAGCTTTCCGTTTTCGTTTCGGTTAATACCGACATCAACGACAACGGCACCGTCTTTTACCATATCGGCGGTAATAAACTTCGCCTTTCCGACAGCGGCAACAATCACGTCCGCAGAGCGGCATATTTCAGCAAGATTCTTCGTCCGGGAATGACAAACGGTAACCGTCGCGTTCTTTTCAAGAAGCAGACACGCCATCGGCTTTCCGACAATATTACTTCTTCCGACAACGACGCAGTTCTTTCCGCAAAGGTCAATGTTATAGTACGCAAGAAGCTCCATCACACCTGCCGGTGTACAAGGAAGAAAAACACCATCCCCTACCCACATTTTTCCGACATTCACACAGCTGAACATATCCACATCTTTTTTGGGATCGATTCTTTCGATGACCGTGTTTTCGTCGATATGCTTCGGAAGCGGAAGCTGGCAAAGAATGCCGTTGACCTTTTCGTCGGCATTCAGTCTGTCAATCAGCGAAAGCAGCTCCTGCTGTGTTGTTTCCTCGGGAAGCGCATATTCCTCCGAACGGATTCCCGTCAGCTCACACGCCTTTTTCTTGTTGTTGACATAAACTCTCGATGCCGGATCAGAGCCTACAATAATCACAGCAAGACAAGCCTCGACGCCTTCTCTTTTCAGCTGTTCAACCTCAAGGCGAACGCTTTCTTTTACTGCCGCCGAAACGGTCTTTCCGTCAATCAGTGTAACCATTTTTTATCCTTCACTTTCGTTTTATTCGTTCTCTTCATTGCCGTCGTTTTCTTCCGGCTTCTCTTTTTCTGTTCCGTTGTCGGTAACATCGTCGGAAGCGTCCTTTTCCGTTTCATCCGTTTCCTTTGCCTTTGAAGGCATGGAAACAATTTTTCCGTCTCGGATCACAACGCCCTTCATCTTCTGTTTCATCGCCTTTTTCTCTTCTTTTTTGCGCTCGGCCTCAAGCTCTTTTTCGGTTTTCGGCGGGAAGAAATCGACACCCTCAATGGGCTTTGGATCCTTCGTGTACTTCACAAGGAAGACGATCAAAAGCAGTAAACAAACCGTCATCAGAACAATCGAAATCAGCTGAGAAACACGGATATTGGAGCTTCCGACATAAAGACTGTCCGAACGCATTCCTTCGACAACGGTTCTTTCAAGTCCGTAAAGCACACCGTACATCAGGAAAAGCTGACCGCTGAACTTGCGGAACTTTTTCAGTGTGATGAAAAGGATAACAAAGCTTAAAATACACCACACCGACTCATAAAAGAAGGTCGGGTGCACAAACAGGTTATGGTCGGCAATATATTGCGGAACATTTTCAACGTTTTCAAGACCAAAATAAGCCGCATGGTCAGAGATATATTCGGCAACCGTGTCGCTCATCATGCCCCAGTTGGAATGGGTGATCGAGCCAAACGCTTCCTGGTTGGCATAATTGCCCCATCTTCCGATTCCCTGACCGATCAGAAGGCTCATCGCCACCATGTCAAGAAGATTGAGGAAATTCAGCTTTTCGATTTTACAGACGACAAAGGCCGCAAGAATTCCGCCGATGATGCCGCCGTAAATGGCAAGTCCGCCCTCCCAGATTTTGATGATATCGCCGGGGTGAGCACCGTAATAATCCCAACGGAAAGCAACATAAAACAGTCTTGCCCCGATGATTCCGAAAATCGTTCCGTAAAGCAGAACATCGATCATTTTATCCAGATTGATTTTCCATTTATAAGCCACTCTTCCGCCGAACAGCACGGCAAGAAGAAAGCCGAAAGCGATAATAGCGCCGTACCATCTGACCTCGGTGAAGCCAAGGTCAAGAATCTTCGACACGGAAAACTCTTTGGCAATTCCGGCAAATTTAACAAGAACGGTATCGCTCATGATTCTTCTCTCCCTTACATACTTTGCGCGATTGCGATGACAACCGGCATGGTGATAATTGAAACGAAGCTGACCAATGCTACGGTTTTCGATGCGACAAAGGCGTCTTTGTTATACTTGGTTGCAAACATAAAGGTGTTATTCGCCGACGGAACGCTTGCCGTAATGGCACTGGCGGCAAGAAGTGTACCTGTGATGCCGCAAAGGCGGTAAACACCCAGACACAAAAGCGGCAGAACAATCAGCTTTAAAAGCGCAACAAGATAGATTTTTTTATCCACAAATATCGACTTGAGGTCGGTGTTCGAAAGATAGGTTCCGAAAATCAGCATCGCAGTCGGAGTCGTCATGGAACCGACCATATCGACAGGCTGAGAGAGCACCGACGGCAGCTTGATTTTTAAAAGAAACAGCGGCAGACCGATGATAACCGAAATCACGCCCGGGTTAAAAATCAGCTTTTTGAAATTCAACTTAAATTCGTCACCCGACATCACCTTAACGCCGTGGGTAAAGGTGATGATGTTAAACGCAATAACACCGCTTGCGCAGTAAAAAACACCCTCAGCGCCGAGTACCGCCTGAGCCAGCGGCAAAGCCATAAAACCGACGTTTCCGTAAATCGAAGCATATTTGTATACCGGATCGGTATAATTCTTTTTTCTGAAGAACGGCAGATTTAGCGCGATGGCGATAAAATGAGTGGCAAAAGCGACACCGAGAGAAATAAAGAACATTTTGATCGTTTCCGCTGTACACTCCATGTCCAGAAAGGAATTGACGATCATACACGGCGTCATAATGTATAAAAGCAGATCAATCAGCTTTCTTGCGGTTTTTTCGGTGAAAATCTTACCCTTATCGCAAACAAATCCGGCAAAAACAATGATATAAAGGATGGCAACCTGTGTAGCCGCCGTTTGGACATTTTCAAAAAACACTTACAGCACTCCCGGTTCTTTTTTACTGCTCAATTTCGGCGTCTGCATCAGTAGACTGCGCTGAGCCTTCACTTCCTTTTTTCGCCGAAAACTTTACGGCGAAAGGAACCAGCAAAACGGCAAAGACACAGAACATCAGGTCGTTCATGCTGAAAGTATAGTTCTGATTGATATATTTTTCGGCGTCTATAAGCGTAAAGATCAGCCGCGGAACATTGACCGAAAAAGCGATCAGCGCCGCACTCAGACCGAAAGCGGGAATCCGCCAGCCGAAGCCCTCGCTGTAAACACCGCTGTTGACCTGAGCAAACGCCATGAAGAACAAAATCATAAATGCGAGCATACTCAGTTCAAGGAAAAGATCGGACACACGAAGGAAGCTGATTTTGCTGACAAAGCGGAAAATCAATCGGAATGCGACCCAGCCGACCGGAGCCAGTGCCAAAATCTTATGCTTTCTTGCAGTTTCGCTTCCGTTTTTGAACGAGGCGGCAAGATAGAATAAATACAGAGCCGACAAAAGGGCAAAAGCCGCCTGAAGCGCTTTCGGAAGCTCACCCGACGACATCATCGCCTTGAATCCGGAACCGACATAAGCGTCAGCCGCGCCGGACGAAGTAAGACTTTGCGCAAACGACGTCAAGCTGTTGGCGAGCATCGAAATGCCGAAAATTGCCGTAACCGCACAAAGGGGCTTTGATTGAATCGAGCTTGTTCTAAGCGTTGCCGACTGCTTACTCAGATAGGACAAAACGCAAAAAGCCAGGCACGAACCGAAAAGAACAATATAATAGAGAATTGTAATGATACTCGACTGTGTATAAAAGCCGGTTTCGGCATCAATCAGCGTAGCCACCTGAACACAGCGGAGCACACAGCAGACAACCGCCGAAATCAAAAACAAAAGTGGCAGATTGTCAACGGTAATTTCCTTTTTGCTGGTTTTAATTTTCATTTTCAGCATCTCCCAACACTACTATTCTTTCCTCGGTAGGAATGTATTCCTGGGGAATTACAAACTTTTCGTCTCTTTCATCAATCGGGACGTACTTTTTCGGAAGTGAAATGCTCTTATAAGCGGGTCTGATGATCTTTCCGCCCGTCAGAAGCTCTTCCATACGATGTGAGGCCCAGCCGACAATTCTTGCCGTTGCAAACATCGGCGTATAAAGATCCTCCGGAATTCCGAGAATCTCATAGATAAGACCGGAATAAAGGTCAACGTTTGCGCACATCGGCTTGTTGAGACCTTTGATTTTTCTGAACTGTTCGGGCGTCAGCTTTTCAATCAGGTTAATCAGCTCAAATTCCTTTTCAAAGCCGTTTTTGTAGGCGAATTCCTTCGCCTTTCTCTTTAAAATAACGGCTCTCGGATCGGACAGCGTGTAAACGGCGTGGCCCATTCCGTAAATCAGACCGCTGCCGTCACCTGCCTGCTTACTGATGACTTTTTCGATATAGGCGGACACCTGCTTTTCGTCGCTTGTGTCCTCAATGTTTTCCATGAAGTCACGGATCATGCAGCGAACCTTATGGTTGGCGCCGCCGTGACGGGAGCCTTTCAGCGAACCGATTGCCGCCGAATAAGCGGAATAGGAATCCGTGCCGCTTGACGTAAGTACACGGCAAGAGAAAGTCGAGTTATTTCCGCCGCCATGCTCCGCATGAAGCATCAGGCAGATATCAAGAAGCTTCGCCTCGTCATCGGAATACTTTCGGTCGGAGCGGATCGAACGAAGAATCGTTTCGGCTGTTGAAAGCTCCATTTTACCCGGATGGAAGTACATACTTTTTCCGTAGTATTTATGGCGCTTGACCTGATAGGCATAGCTCATAAGCATCGGCATCTGCGCCACAAGCTGAATGGACTGACGAAGAACATTTTCGATGGAATTGTCGTTCGGGCTTTCATCGAAGGAATAAAGCGTCAGAACGCAAAGCTGAAGCTTATTCATGATATCAATGGAAGCGTTTTTCATAATAACGTCTTCGATAAACGTTTCGGGAAGGTCACGGCAGACACCGATCGCTTTTTTGAAGAAATCAAGCTGGCTGTGCGTCGGAAGAGAGCCGAAAAAGAGGAGATAAGCGACCTCTTCAAAGCCGAATCGGTTTTCTCGTTCACACGCTTCGATAATTTCGTTGACATTGACGCCGCGATACTTCAATACACCGTCTTTCGGAACTTTTTCGCCGTCGTCAATATAGTAACCTTCAACACTGCATATTTTGGTAAGCCCTGCCATAACGCCGGTGCCGTCATGGTTCCGCAGTCCTCTTTTTACTCCGTATTTCCAGAAATCGTCGTGATTGATTTTGCTTTTTCTTTCGATTTTTTCGCATATTTTAGCGAGAACTTCAGGCGAAAGCGGATTTATGTTTTCGTGCATAAATGAACCCCCGGTAAACATAATGATAGCTGTAATTATCTTACATTTTATAACATACAATAAACAAAGTCAATACAAAAACCGTTACGAAAGTATAACAATTGCCGACGTATTTATGTAGGATATTACCAATATTTGCCTTTAGGCTTTGTCAATTATAACAACAGAAAAACAAACTAACCTTAAAGGAGGACGCAAATGAAGCTTTATCTGATCGTTATTCTGATTCTATCCCTTTTTATGCTGCTGTTTCCTCTTGCGATGAGCGCCGACAAAAGCAACAAAACCGAACTTACCGCTGCGCAGTATTCCGAAGCATTGTCGGAGCCGACTTCTCAGGAAGAAGAAAGCGAAAAATCGGAAACCATAAAAGTCCTTCGCACACAAAGCGGAAGGGTCATTGACGTTGCGCTTTATGATTATGTCGTCGGCTGTGTCGCGGGGGAAATGCCGGCTTATTACGAAAAAGAAGCCCTAAAAGCCCAGGCTGTAGCCTGTTATACTTATGCCAAATGGATCACTGCAAACGCAGACAGCGGGATTGATTATCACGTTTCCGACTCTTCCGCCAAGCATCAGAAATACATGGACGAGCCGGAACAGAAAGGAAAATTCGGTCAAAAATACGACAGCTACATAAGCCGTATCAAAGAGTGCGTCAACGAAGTTTCTGGCGAATACCTGACCTATGACAACGAGCCTATCATGGCTTGCTACCATGCCCTGTCCGCCGGACAAACACAAAGTGCAAAAACCGTCTGGGGCAAGGATATCCCCTATCTCAAAAGCGTCAAGGCCGACGGAGACGAGCTTTCACCGGATTTTGACCAAACCGTGAAGCTGACCGAAAAGCAGTTCCGGGAAAAGGCGGAGACCGCCGGAATCACAGAGCTTTCCGGGAACAGCAGAAATTGGTTCAGCATCACCGAACAGAACAAAAGCGGCTATGTTACAAAGGCTACAATCGGTTCCGAAAGCCTGACCGGCGCCGAGGTCAGAAGAATTCTTTCACTCGACAGTGCGGTTTTTACGTTTTCGTATAAGGACGGCACCTTCACCTTCAAGACCAAAGGCAGTGGACATCAGATCGGCATGAGTCAGTATTGCGCCGATTATATGGCGCGGCAGGGAAAAACCTATAAAGAAATCCTTTTGCATTTTTATCCGGGTACGACACTGACCGGAAACACCGTAACCCAAAAGTAAAAGGCGCGGCATCAGCCGCACCCCGTGTTCTGTGAAAGCTCAATCACACGTGTTGAAAATAAATCCTGCTCGGTTTTGTCGTGTGTTGTAAAAACAATCAGCCGGGACGAAAAATGTTCGGCAATAAGCTTCATGATCTTTCTTTTCAGCTCATCGTCAAGCCCGTTGAACGGTTCGTCAAGCAGTAAGATGTCCGGCTCAAAGCCCACCGCCCTTGCCAGGGATACCCTGCGGCGCATTCCTCCACTCAGTTCTTCCGGCTTTTTCTGAAGATCCGATCCGAGCTCGAAAGCGTCAAGCCAATACACCGCCGTCTTTTCGTCGCAGACATTTTTTACGTTTTCCAGTGCGGTCTGCCACGGAAAAAGAGCATCGGACTGAAACGCCATGCCGATTTTTCCGTTCGTTTCAATTTTTCCGCTTTCCGGCGTCAAAAGACCGGCAATCAGCTTGAGGACGGTCGTTTTTCCGTCACCCGAGGGTGCCGAAAGGCAGATGCGCTCCCCTTTTCCGGCGGTAAAGGACAAGTTGCTGACCACTTTTTCGCCGTCATCGAACGAAAAGGAAAGCTTATTGACGTTCAGCATTTCCTTTGCCCTCCTTTATTTTACCGAGAAGAAAAGTGATAACCTTTTCTAAAATCACACTCAGTAGAATTACCACCGCCGTCCACGCAAAAAGGTCGGCGGTTTCTATGTTGATTTTGGAGCGGTAAAGATTGTAGCCGATCGACCTGACCGGCATCGCAAGAACCTCCGCCGCAACACCCGATTTCCATGCCATACCGAGAGCCGTTGTACATCCGGCGGCAAAATACGGAAGCACGCACGGAAGATATACCGTCCGGATCTTTTTCAAAAAGCCGAATCGGAAAACCTTCGCCACTTCAAGATAAGTACGATCCGTCTGCTCAATTCCCTGACGGACATTCGCCCAGATGATCGGAAGGACAATCAGAAAAACAATAAAAACCGGAACATAATCCTTCCGGAGCCACACAAGAGCCAGAATGATAAACGAAGCAACCGGTGTTGACCTTGCCAGTGTCAGAACCGGCTCAAAAAGCGAACGTAAAAACCCGGACACACTTGTCACGGCGGCAAGAAGCACCCCGAAAAACACGCCCAGAATATAACCCGCCGAAATACGCAAGAACGAAAGCCCGACACTTTTCCAGAAGTCCGACTGTAAAACGAGCACGAAAACCCGTTCGGCAACCTGAAGCGGTGAAGCAAACAGAATCTTCTGACCGACGGCAAGAAATGCGGCTTGCCATACCCCAAGCCAGATCAGGAGTACGGCAAGCTTTATCAGTACTTTTTTAATTCCCTTTGCCTTTTTACTTTGCGACATAGTAGAGTGCGTCCGCCGGCATTTCTCCGCCGATCGAAGTCTTGTCGGCATCAAAGTAAACCTTATAGTTGGCGTTGGCGGTGGTCTTCATCTGCTCACCGTCGATGAATACGATATTGCAGCGGGTGATAACCTCGGCGGCCTTCTCCTGCTTTGCTTTTTCAAGCTTGTTGCCCGAAAGCTCCTCGGAAATGCTGAAAGCTCCTTTGTCAAGAATTCCGTTCGATACGATTTTTTCCGCCGCTTCAACCGGGTTGACATTTACATATTCAACGGATGCCTTATTGTCTTCAATGAACTTTTTCACAGCGTCCGGGTTCTTTTCGATGAACTCACTTCTTGCAATGACGCAACCCATTGCAAGAGGCGCATCGGGATTGACCTTGTTCCATTCTTCGGTAAGGTTGAGCGCAACGCTCATATTCTTCAGCTCTGTCTTTGAACCGGCAACCGATACATACGGCTCAGGAAGAATCGCAACCTGAACACCGCCGGAAGCCATTTTGGCAACAAGCTCGCTGTGTTCGCTGAGATATTCAAGCTTGACATCATTTGTCAGATCGTTCTTCGCAAGAAGATCGTTCACGATAAATTCGGGTGTGGCGCCCTGACCCGTCAGATAGACGGTTTTTCCGCTGAGATCCTTCAAGGAATTCACCGTAACGCCGTTCGTAACAACATAAAGCACACCGAGGGTATTAAGACCGAGCATCTGAATCTTTCCGCCGGTCTTTTTGTAAAGATTTGCCGCAAGGTTCAAGGGACACGCGGCAATATCAACCTCACCGGTCGAAATAAGCGACACGATCTCCGTCGGATCGCCGGTCAACGTGAACTTGTAGTGATTATCGTCAAAAAGCTTTACCATACCCATGCCGGTCGGGCCTTTGATGGCGGCAACCTTAATTTGTTCCGATTCGGGAACGGCTTCAGTTGTAGCGTCGGGAGCAGTTGTCGTGGTCTGAGTCTGAGTGTCTTTGTTTCCTGTGCAGGCCGCAAGCGTAAGAAGCATAACGGCGGCTAAAAGCACAGCCAGAACGGATTTCATTTTTTTCATTTTAATTTTCCTTTCAAAAATATTTATTCAATAAAAGAGAGGAGTTTCTCTTTGTTGACAAGTCGTACGAACTTACCGTTTCTTTCAATGGCACCGCTTTCACAAAGGCTATCAAAGGCTCTGTAAAGCGAGGCTCTGCCGATATCGAGCGACACGGCAAGCTGGCTCATCGGACGATCAAGCTCAAAAACACGGTAGTCGCCGAACCCGGAAAGCAGATATCGTGCCGTCCGGCTTTCCGCACTGCCCCCGGTAAAACTTACTATGCGTTTATTCAGAAAAAATATTCTTTCACTTAAATATCGGATAAATCCGAGCGAAAATTCAAAGTCAAGACTGATCAGCTGTCTGATCGCCGCTTTCGCGATATAGACCACCTCGGTTTTGACCTGTGCGGTGATCTCATTGATAAAGTATTCGTTTGACAAAAACAGCGCCGCGGCACCGAAAATTTCCCCGTCAGAAAGGCGGCTTACAATAAGATCGGAGTCCTTTTTCCGCACGGTCGCTTTTCCGCTCAGAATGATTCCGATACAATCGTGAAAAACTTCGCTCGAATAGATCACTTCGCCTTTTTTATATTGTACCTTTTCAAAATCCAATTCGGTCAGTACGGTTTTCAGTTTTAATTCATCAGCACAAGAAAAAATATCCGTGCTCTTCAGCAAAGCAATATCATGGTCTGAAAGTGGCATTCATCTCACCTCATTGTGTCTCATTTGAAACATCTTGCAGATTATACCATATCGTCCAACACTTGTCAAGAAGTATAAAAAAGATAGAACCATTCGTAACAGCACAATTGTTCTCATTTTCGCGTAAAAAAAATCCATAACCCGAAAACAGATTATGGATTTTAGCTTTCAATTATTCATCGTTTTCCGCGTCGAGAGCTTCTTCTTTCAGTTCAAGCTCCTCAATAGCGGCCTGTCTTTTTACTTTCAGGTCAGCAAGCATTTTCTCTTTGAACTCGCCGTCAATCTTAAAGAACATGAAGGCAATACCGGTAAGAAGTCTTGCCGCAGCGGGAGCCATGGCGAATATGAGCCAAAGACCGCTTTGAACATGAGCGTCCGTAACTCGTGCGCCGACGCCGCCGATGGCTTCGGCAGCATCTCTTGCCGCTTCATATCCGATCCATGTAAGAACCATGGCCGAAAGCCATTGGTTAATGGAGTTACCAAGCTTTCCGAAGTATCCGGAAATGGTACTGACAAGCGCTTCGTTCCGGATTCCGTTTTTCCATTCCGAGTAGTCAAAAACGTCGCCGAGAAGAGAAGCAAGACAAACGCTGATAACCTTGTTCGGAAGACCGCAGACCGTAAGAGCAAACCCGATCCAGATAAGATTCAGAACAACTTTGTCGTCAAAGACCGCCGAGAAAGGATGATAACCGACAATCCACATTGTGGTGTACGCAGCACCGCCGAAAAGGGCAGCCGCAACGATTGTTTTCTTTGCACCAAACTTGTTTACCCATTTACCGGCAACCGGCGCCATAACAAAGTTCGGAAGACCGGTAAAGAGGGAAACGAGAGTAGAGTAAGACATCTTGCCTGTGCAGTGTGCCCAAAAGAACTTTTCGTTTGCAGAACCGACAGACTTGAAGCTGTTGAAGAAGTTTGCAAGAATATAGATGAACATCTGCGGGTTTTTGAGAAGCTGTTTGAACGACTCAATAAAGCCGACCTCGTTCATTTCTTCACGGGAAGCAAGAGGGATACGCTCACGCATATTCTTAAAGCCGTAAAGACAGGCACAGCTACAAATAATCACGCAGAAAAGGGAGAAATACTTGTAAACGGAATTCTGGGAAACGCCCATCTTCGGCATAAAGTCAAGAGGAAGAGCCAGCAGCGATGTCGCCCAGGCACCGAAATTTTTGGCAAACTCCGAAACCGTAATAAGCGTGTTTCGCTCTTTGATGTTCGGCGTGTCGTTATACATAATCAGGTACCACGCACCGAAGTATGACATACCGAGGCCGTAGAGGACGGTTGCGATAATGTAGTAAACGGTTGTTCCGACTCCTCCTAACGAAGGAACGTTAAACAACATATAAAGACCTATTGCAAGAAGAGGAATCGGAAGTATCAGATACGGCTTGATTCTTCCCCATCGGGTACGGGTGCGGTCAATGACAAGTCCGGAGATCGTATCGTCAAGCGCATCGTAAATGGAGGCGCCAAGCTGGATATTGGCGTAGACAGTCGGGTCAAGACCAAGGTTGTCAATTGCAAACTTCTGTCGGAAGGAATTGACGAATTCGTCGATGTTTCGCTGGCTGAGTGAAACAAGACAGTAGGAAATCATCTCTTTCGGACGAAGATAACGCTTTTCTTTTAAAGAAGAGCTGATCTGTTCTTCCGATACTTCTTCAATTACCGGAGCTTCAACTTTTTCTGCCATTTACCTTTCTCCCCCTTCTTGCGTATTTGCAGCTTTTGCCTTGAACGGTTCGCCTATACTTTCGGCGTATTCGGCCTGAAGCTCATCTTTGTTGGCGTCAGGGATATATTTACCGTCAAGAGGACCGAGTTTTCTTGTAAGAACGATGATATCAAGAATCAAAGCAATTGCAAAAAGAGCAATACCGATATAACAGCCCCAACCAACGTTTCCTTCAGCACCTGTGGCGGCAATAAACTTGCCGAGGAAAACAGGAAAAAGGGAATAGGTAACAAGTGAAATCAGGTGCGCAATCATAGTTACCGGTTGCTTTGGCTTTTTGCCAAGAATGGGAATCAGGAAAAATGCAATTACGCCAAAGAGAAGACTGATGGCAAGTCCCAATGCGCTGATAAGTGCAAGCTTGGCGTTCGGATTCGAAAGGTCTGCTGTCATTGCACCGATAAGATCCCCGATCTTAAACGTGTCTTTTGTGAAAAGGGCAATGGCATTGATTGTGCCGGCTGAAAATTCCTGCCCGGCTTCGGTTGTGTACTTGATTGCACCGAGAGGGACAACATAGCCGAGAATCGGAAGAAAAGCAAAAATGAATCGAAGGATTCTAAGCGGGGTTCCGACAACCGAAAATTTCAGTTTGTTGAGTGTGGAATGCATTTTATAAAAGGATTCCTCCCTTTTCAATGCGTCTTCCTCGAGTCTTTCCTCCCAGTTATGGTTCGGAATATTCGCTCCGCAGTGCGGACACTCAGCCCTTATGTTCCATATACGCAGCTTTTCTTGACAATGGGGACATACTGCCATAAACAGACCTCCTCTTATATTTTTTACGGTTGCGTTCACTTTACTATGTTACAGGAAAAAAGCAGATATGTCAAGGAAAAGGCAGCAAATCTTGTCGATTTTACACATTTATTGTGTCATTTTGTCACACAAATCCGACAAAATGCTGTGATTCCGCTTTCAATATTCGACATGATAAATTATAAATCGACAAAATCTGTATAATATTATTCAGTATTATCAAGATAAAAGGAGCGGTTCTATGTTCTCAAAAGTCAACAGCATCGGGCTGTTCGGAATGAACACTTACACCGTAGGAGTTGAGGCAACACTTGACTCCGGAATGTCAAGATTTGATATCGTCGGGCTTCCCGACGCCGCCGTCAGCGAATCGCGGGAAAGAGTCCGAGCGGCAACCAAAAACAACGGTCTGCCCTATCCTGCGGGTAGAATTACAATCAATCTTTCGCCGGCTGACAAAAGAAAGGAAGGTCCCGTTTATGACCTGCCGATTTTTATTGCGCTTTTATCCGCCGAAAACTATTTCAATATTGATCTTTCAAAATCCTGCTTTTTCGGCGAACTGTCTTTAAGCGGAAAGCTTTGCCGGGTCGACGGCGCTCTGCCGATGGTGATTCATGCCCGTGAGCAGGGCTTCGAGCAAGTATTCATCCCCGCCGCCAATTCCAATGAATGCAGTATCGTTGAGGGCATTAACATTTACCCGATCGAGGACGTGTCAGCTCTGATCGAGCACCTGAAAGGGCGGAAAAAAGCGGACAAGCTGACACCCGGCTGTGTGCGCGAGATTTCCGACTGCGCTGCGATTTTCGACTATTCCGACGTCAAAGGGCAGTTTCAGGCCAAGCGTGCGCTTGAAGTCGCCGCAGCCGGCGGACACAATACGCTGATGATCGGGCCTCCGGGTTCGGGGAAAAGTATGCTTGCCAAACGGATTCCGACGATATTGCCCGATATGACGTTCGAAGAAAGCCTTGAGACAACGAAGCTGTATTCGATTGCGGGCGAGCTTTCGTCCTCCGCTTCTCTGATTACATCAAGACCGTTCCGCTCTCCGCACCATACGATCTCGGCGGTCGGGCTTTCCGGCGGCGGAAAAGTGCCCAAACCCGGCGAGCTGAGCCTTGCCCATCACGGCGTGCTTTTTCTCGACGAGCTTCCCGAGTTTTCCAAGCAGTCCATGGAAGCGCTCCGTCAGCCGCTTGAGGACGGAAAAATCACGATTGCGAGAGTCTCCGGCACACTCACCTACCCATGTGACGTGATGCTCGTCTGTGCCATGAATCCCTGTCCGTGCGGCTATTACGGTCACCCGACAAGGAAGTGCACCTGCCCGAGCGGAATGCCGGCGAAGTATCTTGCCAAGGTCAGCGGTCCGCTTCTTGACCGATTTGACATTCATATCGAAGTGCCGCAGGTGGACTTCAAAAAGCTTTCGGACGACCGACCTGCCGAAGCCTCATCCAAAATCAAAGAAAGAGTTAACGCCGCACGGCTGATCCAGCGTGAGCGTTTCAAGGGCAGTGAAACCACCTGCAACAGCAAAATGACGCCTGTTCAGACAAGAAGCTTTTGCAGACCCGACGAAAAAGGCAGACAGCTTCTTGAAAAGTGCTTCGACTCCCTCGGTCTTTCCGCAAGAGCGTATGACAAAATTCTTCGTGTATCAAGAACGGTTGCCGACCTTGAAGGAAGTGAAGAAATCAGATTTGAACACGTTGCCGAGGCGATTCAGTACCGAAGCCTCGACCGGAAATATTGGAAGTGACGCCCATGAAAGAAATACTTACCATCAAGGACGAAAACGGCTACCACTGTGAGAACGAAAAAGCCGCCATCAAACGGCTCGGAAAAATTGAAGAGATGTACCGACGAACCTGTGAAGAACAGGAAAAAATCTCGACTCAGCTTGCGGATCTAAGAGCCGCAGGAAAAGCCAAAAGCGTAAAATTCAATCAGCTTCTTACGAAGAAGCTGACAAACGTCAGCATCATAGCCGCACTGGAATCTTGCTTTTAACCGGCTCCCGACATAAGAAAACAGGTGATTGCAAACGAACCACCTGTTTTTTGTTATTCATATTGAGCGGCTTATCTTGCAAGAAGAGCAACCGAGAACGCAATCATGTACTGACCGAGATAATAGGTCACATGGTTGATGATGAAGTTCGTCGGTGTATTTTTGCCCTCGCCGAAGTACATCGGAGACAAAACGAGGTCGGAGACAAGGAACAGAACCGAGCCGATTGCATACACGATAAACGCCGGGTGCTTCGAAACAAAGGCGGCAACAACCGCAGTCGCAACCATTGCGGCAAGAATGAAGCTGTATACGGTGACAATCGCCTTGTATTTGCCGAATTTCTGCTTCATCGGCTTTTCCAAAACAAGATTGCCTGCGGCGACAACGATACCCACAACTACGGGAATGATCATCAGCTTCAGCTTGATGTCCGCCGCCGTGACAAGTGCCGGAATATAGAACAGATGCCCGATGCCGAAGCAGATAAAGCCCGCATACAGGTATTGCTTCATATCGTTCGGGTACACCCATTTCTGGTCAAGATAAATATCACCGAGCATACCGAAAACAAGACCGACAACGATCAGAATTCCGTACTGCCAGACATTCGGGTTTTTCACGATTCCGCAAACAGCGGTAAGAATGAAGAAGATGCTGGTTGCATTCTTTAAAAATACACCGGTCACGCTTCTTTTATCCTTACACTTGAGGATAAAAGCAACAAGGAAAAGTGCGCCGATGACGATGCAGGTCAGGCACATAAGCATTCCTGAATTTAACATACAATAACCTCCGTAAAGTGAACCGTCCGAAGCGGAGCCGTTTTCCGACCGGCTTCGGACACATTTTTAAAATTAAGCCTCGGAAACGACGATGCCTCTTTCTTTTCTCATTTCGGCAAGCTCAACCGTGATCTTCTCTTTCTTTTCGCCGACGATGTCATAGAAGAACATCGGAATGGCAGTCAGAAGAAGGCTGATGCCCGGAACGATGGAAACGAGAGCGAACATCGCAAAGCGCTGCGGATCGCCCATGTTCATCGCGGTTTCTACGATAGCTTCCGGCTTCGAGTTCATCGCCGCAACGTCAATATGAACGACCATATACATCAGAATAATAACAACCGTTGCAAAGGCGTTGCCGAGCTTGTTAACGAACGACTGACAAGCCGAACCGACGGCAGTGTCACGGTAGCCGGTTTTCCATTCGATATAGTCAAGACAGTCGCAGACCATAGCGCCGGAAACAACGTTGATAACGCCGAGCGGAATGCTCGAAATAATCATAAACGGAATACAGATCAGAAGGTTCTGTGTTGTCCAGCCGACGATCAGCGTAATAACGCTTGCAACAAAGCCGCCGAGACAAGAAGAAATCATAAGCGTTTTGTATTCGAACTTTTTGAAAAGCTTCGGCATTAAAAGCATCGTACCGAACATACCGACAGCGGCACAAACCTGAATCACAAGTGCAACGGTGGAAATATTCGACTGATACTGCTCAACGGTCGTGGGCTTGCTTCCGATATAAAGACCGGCATAACGGGCAACGTGCGGAGCTGCCGACTGAAGCATATAGCGTCCGAACGAAAGAATACCGGAAATAACGACAAGCATCAGGGGCTTGCAGTGGAAAATTCTTGAAAGCGTGGATGGCTCGTTCGGGTCACGCTTTGTGGCGTTCGGGATGCTGATTCTCTCTTTGACCTTGAACGATGAAATCGAGAATAAAGGCATACCGATGACCGACATGGAGATTGCCATGATCGCATATTTGAGCACATCGGGGTTCGAGCTTTTTGCGGTGAAATAGCCGACAATCATCGGAAGGGCAACCGTCACCGCAGAACCGACACCGCCGACCGTACGTCCGTAGGAGATGATCCGTCCTCTCTCCTTCGGGTTCGGGGTCATCAGGTTCGGCATACTCCAGAACGGAACGTCACTTGAAGTATAAATCATGCCCCACAGGACATAGACAACGGCAACATAAACATACATTCCCTTTGTCCGCTCGGAAACGTCAAAGCCCAAGGGCGGCAGGAACATTAAAATCGTAAGAATGGCAATCGGAATCGCCGTGATAATGGGGTACGGACGAAGCCTGCCTCTTTTGGTCTGATGACGGTCAACGATCATACCCATAAGCGGATCGTTGATTGCGTCCCATACACGGGCCAGCAGCATCAGCAGAATGACGAACATCGCATCGAGTGCCAGCACGTTCATGTAATAGTCCGTAATATAGCTTGACATACAGCTGTAAACTAGACCCTGTCCGAGAGCCGCTATGGAATAGGCTCTCACTTCACTTTTTGACGCATAGTTTTTTTCTTCCATAATATCCTCCTTTTGACTGCACCTAAGGTGCCTTTCCACGTTGTGGGACTGAACAACACGAGCATCGGGAAATACTCGAGCCGTCCTGCGAGCATATCAAAGATCAGGACAATCTTCGAAAGCGGGGAAAATGAGCTGTAATTTCCCGTCGGCCCGACCAGTTCAAGACCGGGACCGATATTGTTCATCGTCGCCGCAACAGCGGTTAATGATGTTGTCATATCGTGCCCGTCAAGGCTGACGGTAAAAGCGGATATGACAAAAACAAGCATACACACCACGAAGAAGGAAGTTGTCCCTCTCAGCGTCTCGTGGTCAATACGCTTTTTATCCAGTTTGACGATTTTCACCCCTCTCGGGTGAATGACGGACGAGATCTCACGAAGAGAGCTTTTCACAAGCAGAATGATTCTCGAAACCTTGATTCCGCCGCCGGTACTGCCGGCACTGGCCCCGATAAACATCAGGATAACCAGTATCAGCTTTGAAAGCTGCGGCCAATTGTTGAAGTCCGTCGTAGCAAAACCGGTTGTTGAAATAATCGAAGCAACCGAAAACGCCGCATGGTGAAAGGCGGGAAACAGCTTTCCGCCGAAACTCGCCTTGTATATGTTCAGGGTAATACAAAGAACGGAAAACGAAATGATTCCGAGATACCAGCGAAGCTCCTCACTTTTGACCGCCTGTCCGAACTTTTTTAAAAGCAACAGGTAATAAACGGAGAAATTGACGCCGAACAGAATCATAAAGACAGTGACAACTCCCTGAAGATAGTAGCTGTTGTAAAAACCGATGCTGGCGTTATGAATCGCAAAGCCGCCCGTACCGGCCGTACCGAACGCCGTTGTCACCGAATCGAAAAACGGCATTCCGCCCGCAAGAAGCAATACAATTTCAATAAGCGTCATCGCAAAATAGATGGCGTAAAGAATAAACGCCGTATAACGTACCTTCGGAACAAGCTTTCCGACCGACGGTCCGGGGCTTTCAGCTTTCATCAGCTGCATTGCCGAGCCGCCGCCCGCAAGGGGAACAATGGCAAGCAGGAAAACAAGCACGCCCATTCCGCCGATCCAATGCGTAAAGCTGCGCCAGAACAAAGAGCATTGACTGAGTGCTTCGACATCGGTCAGAATACTCGCACCCGTCGTTGTAAAGCCCGATGCCGCCTCGAAAACCGCATCAAGATAAAACGGAATCTCCCCCGTGAGCGTAAACGGAAGCGCACCGATCAGACTTAATCCGATCCAGCTTAACGCAACAGTCACAAAGCCGTCCTTGGCATAAAACACATTTCTTTTCGGCTTTTTTATCGTAAGCAAAACACCGATCACAAGGGAAACGAGCATCACGATCGCATATACCTTCCACTCGGCTTCTCCGAAATATAAGCCTACAAGAACCGGCAAAGCCAGACAAAGCGACATAATGTTCATGACCCAGCCGAGAAGATACAAAATCATAAAATAGTTCATTTCCGGCTCCTTATGAAAGAATATCGCTCAGGTCATTGAGATCTTTATCCGTCGTGACAACAACAACGGTGTCGCCGACGTTGATCGTATCCTGTCCGGATGGGATAATCATTTTTCCGTTTCTTCCGATACAGCAAATCAGCACGTTCCGCCTGATCCGAAGCCGGGAGAGCGGCTTTCCGACGACCTCGCTTTCGCTTTTCACCTTAAATTCAAGCGCCTGCGCTTTTCCGCCGACAATATTGTAAAGGGTCTGTATGCTGCTGCTTCCGGCGGAATTGGTCAGCGCCCGGACATAGCTTAAAACAAGCTCCGCCGTAATATTTTTCGGATAGACAACCGAACCGAGCGGAAGCCGGTCGATGATCCCCTCAAAATTGAGTTTATTGATTTTGGTAACGGTTTTTGCGCCGAAATTGGAGCCGACATACAAAGACAGCATGATGTTTTCTTCGTCGATATCGGTAATCGAAGCGAAGCCGTCTGCTTCGGCGATTCCCTCTTCCAGAAGAAGCCTCTGATCACTTCCGTCACCGTTGATAATCAGCACATTCGCCGGTAAAATCGAGTTGAGATATTCGCACTGTGCTTTGTCCTTTTCGATCACTTTGACTTTAAAGCCGTATTCACAAAGCTTTTGCGTCAGATAAATCGCAATTTTTCCTCCGCCGACAATAATAACCGAGCGAAGGTGTTCGTTGGCAATCCCCGCTTTTTTGAAAAACTGCGTACCGTCCTTGTGCGTGGTAATAAAGGAGATTTTGTCGCCCGCATAAATATAGTCGTCGCCGGTCGGAATAATTACCCGGTCGTCTCGCTCAACGGCACAAATCAGGATTCTTCCTGAAAGCTTGCCAAGCGCCGACTTGATCTGAACGCCGGCAATCGGTGATTTTTCGGGCACCTCGGTTTTCAGAAGCTCAATACGACCTCTTTCAAAAGTATCAACTTCGATCGCCGAAGGAATCGAAAAAAGTCTCGCCATTTCCGAAGCGGCGACAAGCTCGGGATTGATAATCATCGAAATGCCGAGTTTTTCTTTAATAAAACTGCTTTCGTTTATGTAAACGGGGTTTCTGACTCTTGCGATTGTTTTGCAGTCGGACGCTCTTTTGGCAATCATACAGCAAAGCAGATTCAGTTCGTCGGAATTGGTCATCACGATGAACATATCCGCATATTTTATACCGGCCTCCTGCTGAACAAGATGTACGGCACCGTTACCGACGATACCCATCACGTCCGCCGTATCCGTAACACGGCGAACCGCCTCAGCATTCGTGTCGATCACCGTAATATCGTGTCCGTCGTCAGCAAGCTGTTCGGCAAGAGCGGAACCGACCTTGCCGCAGCCGACAATAATAATATTCATTTCTGCCTCCGATAAAAAGCAAATATGGAATGAAAAAGTTGCATTTGTCTTTTATTCGTATTTATGTATTCTAACATATCGCCGGACTTTTTTCCATATCTTTTTTTAAATCATATGAATTCCGCTTCATTTTTGATGTAGAATTTATCCCTGTTTTTTTGTTTGTTTTTGCCGAAAAAATCCGTCGGTATTGAAATTCAACGGCTATTGTTGTAACATATATTTGTAAATTTTACGGAAAGGGAACATACAAATGAACGAAATATCAGAAAAATTTAAAAATACATTTTCCGTCACCGCCGAGCCGAAAGCCCGGAAAGAATGCCTTTTTATCCGGCATAACTGCCGCTTTTCCGTTTTGACTTCAAGGCTGTTACGGGTCGAATATGACAAGGACGGAATTTTCACCGACGAAATGACGCAGGCCGTGCTTTCAAGAAACTTTGAAGTTCCGGTCTTTCAGATCAGCGAAAACGGCTATGTTGTCACGGTTGCGACCACGCAGGCAGTCTTCCGTTATGACACGAAAAAACGAAAGATGATTTCCGTATCCGTCAAGGGCGGTGATACCGCCACCAACTTCAAAAAAGACAATCTCAAGGGAACTTATCGAACACTCGACATGGTCAACGGTGCAACCAAGCTTGAGGACGGACTGATAAGCCGCAGCGGCGTCAGTGTCGTCGACGACTCCAAAACCGTCATCATCAATCCCGACGGGACGATAAAGGAAAGACGAAAGTGCCTTGACGAATACTATTTCGCCTACGGTCACGATTACCGTGCCTGCCTTCGCGACTTCTTCCGCCTTTCGGGAAGCGTTCCGCTCGTTCCGCGGTACTGTCTCGGCAACTGGTGGAGCCGCTATAAAGCGTACACGCAGGACGAATATGTCAAGCTCATGAGCGACTTTATCGACCGGGAAATTCCGATCACCGTTGCCACAATCGACATGGACTGGCATTGGGTCGATGTGGAAAAGCGGTTCGGCTACAAGGCTGAGTTCAACCGCAAAAACCCGTTTGAGTTGTTCCAGGGTCAGGGCTGGACGGGTTACAGCTGGAACACCGAGCTTTTCCCAGACTAC